>JALZWC010000162.1 GCA_023300255.1 Saprospiraceae bacterium
GATTGAAAATTATAGCCTCCAGTGATGCCATCTATGTCCATCACTTCTCCTGCAAAATAAAGATTCTTACAAACAGTACTTTGCATAGTATTGAAATCGATAGACTCCAAACTCACGCCTCCACAAGTGACAAACTCTTCTTTAAAAGTTGTTTTTCCTTTGACTACATATTCATCATTGGTAAGAATACGGGTCAATTTATTCAAACCTTTTTTACCGAGTTCATTCCACTTTTTAGTCTTAGGTAAATTTACTTTTTCTAATAAAAATAACCATAACCTTTCAGGCAAAGCATAGGGACGATAGTTGGCTAGAATTTTATTAGGATGGGATAGTACAATTTCATTTAGATTTTCTCGAACGGTTTGGTCGTTTTTGATATTTGTCCAATTCACTTGAGTGGTACACTCATAATCCCGCTCACTCAAAATCCGTGCACCAAAAGCCGACAATTTCAAAATAGCTGGCGCACTCATCCCCCAATGGGTAATCAATAAAGGTCCATCAGATTTTAATTTGGTGCTTTGGATAATTACTATTGTATTTTCTACTACAATGCCCATCAAATCTTTGACTGATTCCGTAGGCATATTGAAGGTGAATAGAGAGGGAACTGGATCGGCTATTTTATGTCCCAGTTCTTCCAGCCATTCCAGCCCCGAACGTTTTGGAGAACCGCCTGTGGCCACAATGACTTTATCGAATACAGCTGAAGGGAATTGATCCTTAAGGAAATGCAATTTTAAGCGTTCTTCAATTTGTTCAATCGCTTTAACACCTTGTCCTATTTCTATTTTTATTTGCAATTTTTTAGTTTCGGTTAGAAAACAATCTATAATAGATTGAGAATCTTGTGAAACTGGAAAAACGCAATTATCATCTTGAATCACTAAAGGCACTCCTCTTGATTCAAACCATTCCATTGTATCTTTTGTAGAGAATGTTCGGAAGGCTCTTTTCAGTTTCTTCTCTCCTCTAGGATAAGCGGAGGAAAGTTTTTTTATGTTTGTACAGCCATTGGTTACATTACATCTTCCGCCACCAGACACTTTTACTTTAGATAATATTTTTTTTGATTTCTCAAAAATCGTTACTTCGGCTTTAGGGTGATTTTCCTTTGAGGCAATAGCTGCAAAAAAACCTGCTGCGCCTCCTCCTATGATCGCTACTCTCATTGTTTTTCTCGTTTACTTTTTCTTAGTTAAGCGTTTTTTATTTACTCGAAAAACTTGATTATTTTCATATATGCTTTACTTTATCTATTTGAAAGAAATGGAAAGTAATTGATACATACTTACAAAACCACAATTACTAATTGCTTTTATAGAACCAAAATTATCTTTTTCACAAGAGCAAATTGGAATCTTTTCCCATTCAAGAGCTATTGTTTTAGCTTTGTTTAGTAAATAAGTTCCATATCCTTTTCTTCTATAATCAGGTGATACGACCATTCCTATATCAGCAAATTCTGGTGCTGTTGTACTTTTTCTTATTTCACAGGTTCCTATAATCTTATCGCCATCCTCAAGAGAAAAAATTTCCTTTTTTTCAATTAGCCCTCCAATATATACTTTCAACCATCCTTTAGGTGCTCCCATGCTATAATGACAAAAATTCACTATTCTTTCAATATCCTCTTCTTGACACTCCTTTAGTATTTCTTCTTTTTCTTCAACATTTACTTCGTACGTGTTTCTGAATAAATACGTACTTACATTCAGTACTTTAACAAAATTTAATGCAATTGATAAGTAAACAAGATTATTGGTACCTACAATTCCAGTTTCAATTTTCATCTTATCAATGAATTCTTTAAAAATGACTTCACCTTTCGATAGATACTTTGGCGAAATATAAAATTGGAGAAGCTGGTTTTCTTCATCAATAGAAGCGTATCCAATCATTTCTTCATCACATACAATTCCCCAGTTCATTGCACTGTTTCTAAAAAACTCCCACATTCCGTCTTGCGGACTTGTTAGGCTATCTAACCAATTATTTTTTAAAATTGCTAATTCATCAATATTAATTATTTTGTTAAATTTATAATTTTTTTTCATTGGCACTAAAGATTTTGGCTAAAAGCAGTAGCGATCGATTGGGAGTTATTACTCTTGTAGCTATTGTATATGCTTCGAATGTACACGTATAATTTTACGAAAGTAAGGAAAATATTTTGAGCAAACAAACTCAAAAAAATGCTTTTTTGAAATGCAATGTGTAGTATATATTTACGATAAAAACAAAATAGGCAACAATATTTCTGATTACAGTTATGGCGTTCCAAATGTACGTAATAGAATTTCACCTGCTCATCCTTCAAGTATTTCGAGGTCATTATCATTTCAAAGCCCTTTCCGTGTTCTTTTTTTTAATTTAAGTATTCGATCTTCATAATAATCTTTTAATTCATACATAAAAGTCAAAGGATCTTCATACTCGGTAATAACCTTATATAAATGATGATTCTTAGCTAACTTAACAGCTTTTTCTAGTCGTTCTTTTTCTTGTTGTAAATAATTATCCTTATGGAATACCTTTACTTTAGAAGCTACACCATTTAGATTGATGTCCGTATTTCCGTTAAAAATGTGAGCATGATAAGCTTGTAATGTTTCCAGGCTTCCTGTCTTATAAATTTCGATGAGTCGGCTCGTAATCTCAGTAGCAATATCCGATTCTTTTTCATTCATGGAGAACTTATCAGGATGAATATGTAATATTGCTTCCCTATATAGTCTTTTTTTCTCCTGTTGATCTTCGGATTGAATAATATTTTTTTTCTTCACAGAAGTAATTTGTAGTCCCTTGATTTCTTTATAATTTTTACCTCGCTTTTTCTGTTCTAATCGTTTTGTTTTTTTTGCTTTTTTGATTTGTTTATAGAAAATAAATAACTCTTGTTCTTCGACAATCAAATCACTAATATGAGCATGTAGTAAAGCTTCAAAAGTTCGGATTTCTTTTTGAATTTCTTCTAACTCATCTTGGAATACTTGAATCTGTTCTCGTAACCTTTTCTGATCTATATGACCAGTAGAAGGGAGTTTTTTATTAGACATAAATTGGACTAATGTTATAAGTTTAAGTTTGATGATTAAGACTATTTCGGTTTTTTGGGCAAGTTTATCCAAACAACAAAAGTAGTTGACACTTCTTGCCTTTTCATGGAGTTAGAGAAGCGACGAATAGGCTTTAAGAACTCTTGCTCTTCTCGTAGCCAGCTCACGGAGTTCGCAAAGC
>JALZWC010000163.1 GCA_023300255.1 Saprospiraceae bacterium
TTAATTCAGTCAAAGTATCAACAATTATCCTTCATTAAAGCAAAAACTAAGAACAAAATAAGCTACCCTAAACTACGAACTTATTCCATACACATTCCTTAGTTAAAAACTAGTAATCCTTCGAGCCTTACTATCAAATGATCACTCATTCTTCTTGGGCAATAGAATTTCCATTTCCAAACAACTTCTCTGATTAAAAATACACAATACACCCTCTATCAGTTAATTCATCTATCCAATTTGGGATTTTTATATGCTCATTCCATCTTAGATCTAATCGTTCTAAATTCTTCAATTGTAATATTTCCCTTGGCAATTTATTTAATCGGTTTCCTCTCAAATCTATTCTTCTTACCGTTACTAGATTCCTTACTGATTGCGGGATTTTTTTAATCCTATTATTTCTTAATTTTAATTCCCTGATATTTATATTACCAGTTGGCAATTCTGTAATTTGATTATTTTCTAGATTTAAAACTCTTAATCCTCCATGTTCCGTAATTCCTTTGGGCAACCTGGCCAATTTATTATCCTGCAAATGAAGTTCTTTCAATTCCTTTAAATTTGACATTGATTCGGGTAACTCTTTTATCTCATTATTTTCCATTTTCAACTCTACCAGATTTATTAACCTACCTATCGTATTAGGTAATTTTTTCAACCTATTCGTACTAATATTTAAATACCTTAACGATACTAATTGTCCTATTGAACTTGGTATTTTTTTAAGCTTGTTATTATGCAGATATAAATAAGAACTTAATACAGGCAAATTTCCTATTTCGATTGGTATTGCTTTAATTTTATTATGACCTAAATCTATCATCTTCAATTTTTGCAATTGGCCTATATCTTTGGAGATAGATCTAATTTCATTCATTGATAGATTAAGAACTTCAAGATTCGTTTCTCTCCATAACTGCTTAGGCAATTTCTCAATTTTATTATTGAATACACTTAGTTCTATTATTCCTTCAGGTATTTTAGGGAATGTATCTAGTGCTTTACTATTCATGACTAGTCTTTTAATTTCCATTTCTACTATTTTTATTGTTGATCTTGATGCACCTAAAATAGAGCCGTAGCTCTGCTATGTCTCAATTTTTACGCACCCTTGTATGAAAAATAACTATATCCCAATAGGTATCTTATTTATTTCCTACTCCCTAAATCAAAATTTAACTAATATTGTACAACTTCTTGCTAAATATTGTAAAATTCCTAGAGTATAAAAAACTCACCTTTGTACTAATAAATAGTGTGACAATAATAAGTTATCCAAATTAGGAAAAATATTAGGATTTAAAAAATGGTAAAAACATGGATTTAAAATTAAGGAATAAAACAGTATTTATAAGTGGTTCTACTTCTGGTATTGGATTCTCTGTTGCTCAAATATTCTTACAAGAAGAAGCAATTGTTTACATAAATGGTAGGACTGATAAATCAGTTACCAAAGCCGTTGAACGGCTCAAAGCAGAGTTTCCCAATGGAAAGATTAAAGGTATTGCCGCTGACTTTTCCAATGTAGAAAGCATTGAACGTTTAATAAAGCAGTTGCCAGAAATTGATATTCTAATTAATAATGTAGGAATATACACTTCTAAATCTTTTTTCGAAACAACAGACGAAGATTGGCAACATCACTTGGAAGTAAATGTAATGAGTGGTGTTCGACTATCGAGGCATTTTCTGCCAAAAATGCTGAAAAAAAACTGGGGACGCATTATCTTTGTTTCAAGTGAATGTGCTACTTTAATCCCAGCTGATTTGATTGCATATGGTACTTCTAAAACTGCAATTTTAGCTGTTTCGAGAGGCTTAGCACAACTGACTAAAGGCACTGGAGTGATCGTGAATACGGTTATTCCTGGTTCCACTATGACAGAAGGTGCCGAACAATTTTTGTCGAATTTAGCACGAAAGGAAAATAAATCAATTCCTCAAGTAGAAACAGATTTCTTTACGAAAGTGCGACCTTCTTCTTTGTTACAACGTTTTGCTAGCGTGGAAGAAATAGCCAACACTATTGTCTATTTTTCAAGTCCAATTGCTGCTGCGACCAATGGAGCTGCTATCAAACTAGATGGCGGTAGTATTGGGGGCATAATCTAATAGACTTGTTTCTAATAATTTTAAAAACAAAAATGTCTAATCAAACACAACAAGCCCTGTTTATTTTATTTCTTGTGAGTACTACTCTTTTCTCTTGTCAAGAAACGAACACACAGATACAGAAGGTAGCAGAAAAAAAAGAAGTAAAAATGGAAAAGTCAAAAAAAAATGAAAAATTACTCCGGCACTTAGTTATTTTTAAATTCAAAGAGGAGTCGAGTGAAAAAGATGTGAATCAATTAAATAAAGCTTTTAATGACTTGGCTGAAGCTATTCCCGTTGTCAAAGATTTTGAATGGGGACTCAATCACAGTCCCGAAAACTTTCATCAAGACTTTACGCATTGTTATTTATTAACTTTTAATTCGGAAGAAGATAGGGATTCCATCTATACCCCTCATCCAAAACACCAAGCGTTTGTAGCAAGTTTGCAGCCACATGTAGAGAAAGTATTTGTTGTAGATTATTGGACGAATCCCTAATTAATAAATACAGGGCAAACGAAAGGTTACACTACTGGACATTTTTGAAAATAAGGCGTTTTTTT
>JALZWC010000164.1 GCA_023300255.1 Saprospiraceae bacterium
GTCCAGCTAAGGAACGTGTGCAAAATAACTTCGTAATTTAGGCTGTTTCTTTTGTCCTTATTTTTTACTTTGTAAACAGTCTCTATATCAACATAGCTCTTATTTACTAAGCAAAAACTAAGACCAAAATAAACTACCCTAATTTTACGACCTTATTTCGCACACGTTCCTAAGAGACAGACTCTTGAAAGCAGAAACTTGGAAAGTGATTGATACCTGGGATTATCGGAAAGATGACAGCCATTTTGAAAATTTCTGCCATCACCAGTTGCTACAGAATCATCTGATAATCTTGCAGCTTTTTTAATAGGCTGACTCCTATGCGCTATACCCCAGAAAAAGCACTAAATCCTCCATCAACAGGTACGATTATACCTGTGATAAAACTAGAGGCATCACTAGCTAGCCACAATAAAGTACTCACCAATTCTTCAGGTTCGCCAAAACGTTTAACAGGTGTTTCGTTAACAATGGTTTGACCTCTTGCTGTTAAACTTCCATCTTTATTAGTCAATAAACTACGATTTTGATCTGCAATAAAAAAGCCTGGAGCAATCGCATTGACCCGAATACCTTCCCCAAATTTATGTGCCATTTCTACCGCCATCCATTTGGTGAAATTATCTATTGCAGCTTTGGAGGCAGAGTAGCCCACAACCCTTGTGATAGCTTGCTGTGCCGCCATTGAAGAAATATTAATGATACAACCTTTTTTCTGTTTCGCCATTGTCTCCCCAAAAACCATCGTAGGCAATACGGTACCTTTTAAATTTAAGTCAGTGACTTTGGTAAAATCATCCATAGACAAATCAAAAATATTTTGATCAGGCATGATGGTCGCTCCTTTCATATTGCCTCCAGCCGAATTTAATAAAATATCAATTCGACCCCATTTTTTGAGAATCTTTTTCTTTGCCGCTTTGAGCTGTTTTTCGTCCAATACATCTGCGATTAATGCTATTGCTTCGCCACCATTTTTCTTAATCTCTTTGACTTTTTGGTCGACTTTAGACTTGGTTCGACTTAAGATACCGACTTTGGCTCCTGCTTTGGCTAAGCCCTCTGCCATTGCGCCACCTAAGACACCTGCGCCACCAGTAATTATTGCCACTTTTCCGTCTAATTCAAACATTATCTTGTTTTTTGTTATAAAAATCAATGTTTTCCGTTAACGTTAACGGAATCCAAAGTTAGTGAAATTTTTCTAGTTTCAAAACGAAGTGCTAGTTTCTTTTTTGAGGGGAAGAAGTATAGGAGTTATTAAGCAGAATGCCGATTAATAAAGTTAAAATCGTTTTTAATAGATTTAGGTGTTTTATTCAAAATAATTTCTGCAGCTAATTCACCCATTTTTTTAAAGTCGGTACTAATGACCGTAATCCCTAATAACTCTTTTAAAGGAGTATCATTGTAAGAAATAATACCAATATCTTCTCCCAATTTATAATGTCTGTCTCTAGTTTGTTTTACTAGATTGACTAAATCTGATTCTTGAATAATAATATACAAGTCCTTCAATTCTAATTCCATACTATCATATATTTTATTTAAAACTTCATAATCTAGCTGGTTTTTGACACAAAATCTTTTAAATCCAATCAATATTTCTTTGGGATAAGGATAAATCGTTTTTCTAGGATATACTAAAATTATTTTTTTGTATTTTTTTAATTGATTAAGACCTTCAGTTAGAGCATTATAAATATCATTTGTAAAATCTTGAAAGACCTTCCCCACTTCATTGGATATTTTTTTTACATCCCTATCCAAAACAATTAATTTTTGATTGGGAATTGCTCCAAGTAAAGTCAATATTTCATCTGTGCTTTCAATATATTGAAAAGATTCACTTCTAAAATGTGGCATTATAACAAAATAACTATATTGGTCTTTCTTTTTATTCAAGATATCTTTGAGCACTTCGGGATCACAATGATATATGTCTAAATCCACTTTTATAGTACTCCCAAGGGCAGTAACGAAAGCATTGAAAACTCGCATTTTGTAGGTACTCAGTTTGTTGATCAGAAACAACACATTTTCTTTGATTCCCAGATCTGTTTTTGACACATAGAATCCTTTCCCTTTTACCGACTCAATAATGTTTTGAGCCTTTAGTAAGCTATAAGCTTTCTCCACAGTATCTCGAGATAAATCAAATTGCTCACTTACTGCATTGATAGATAAAATTTTGTCCCCCATCAATAATTGCTGCTCCTTTATACCTTTGATAATAGAATCCATCACTTGTTTATACTTAGGAATCCTTGAATTTCGATTAATCTGAATATATGATGGTTGATTCATTGCTATATTTTCAATTCTTAGGAAGCATTTTATGGTCATTACTCAAGAAAGCTATTTAGTATAAATTACCAAGCAAATCTAAAATAAATTGAACAAGATCGACAAGTTTATCTAAAACCAAAAAGTAGTTGACGTTTTTTACCACGGATTCACGGATTCACGGATTCATGGATTAGGTTAAGTAAATACTTGTAATCCGTGAATCCGTGGTAAAAAGACACTAATATATTGTCAACTACTCCGATAAACTTATCACAAAATCTAGTATTCTTACAATATTAAGCCCTTAATTTTAAATTAATGGTCCTTTGCCATACACTACAGGATACTTACTTATAATTGATTGTTTACTTTTCCATTAACTAAGCACCGTACAAACTAATACAATAAAAATGAAAACCAGCTCTAAGAAAAATACCAGCTTCAAATATGCAGATTATCTCTGGGATAATAAAGAAGCTAAGAAATTAGCAGGCGACGAAGTGGCGCTTTTTTTATACAGGTCTAATCTCTTAGGAGCAGATTTAAGAATCACGAACTATGGAGGCGGAAATACTTCTTGTAAGACGATTGAAAAAGATCCTTTAACAAGCGAAAAAGTAGAGGTTATGTGGGTAAAGGGTTCTGGAGGTGATATTGGTACACTTACTCGACAAGGAATTGCAGGGCTATATACTAAAAGACTCCGCGCCTTAAAAAATGTTTATCGAGGTTTAAAGTATGAGGATGAAATTGTGCCACTATATTATCATTGTTTATATGATTTAGATAGTCGTGCTCCTTCTATTGATACCGCTTTGCATGGCTTATTACCCTTTAAACATATTGACCACTTGCACCCAGATGCACTGATCTCCGTGGCTGCTGCTAAAAACAGTGAAAAAGTTACCAAAGAAATATGGGGAGATACAATGGGATGGGTGCCATGGCAACGTCCAGGATTTGACTTAGGCGTACAACTAGAAAAATGCTTGCAAGAAAACCCAGGTATTCGAGGGATCGTTTTGGGAGGACATGGACTATTTACTTGGGGAGATACTTCTATCGCCTGCTATCAAAATAGTTTGGAGGTCATAGAAACAGCGTCTGCCTATATTAAGAAAAAAGAAGGGAAGAAGCGACCCGTTTTTGGCGGACAAAAATTAAAAAGCCTCTCTCCAAAAGTACGGAAAGAAAAGGCAGCTAAGTTGGCACCAATTCTTAGAGGCTTATGCTCTGGGTACCAAAAAATGATTGGACATTTTACGGATGACAAACGAGTTCTACAATTTATCAATAGTCGTGATTTGAGTAAATTAGCTCCACTTGGTACTTCTTGCCCAGATCATTTTTTGCGAACTAAAATCCAACCGTTAGTCCTTCCTATATCCGCTGATATGGATTTGAGTAATCTAAAAGAAGTATTAGCAAAGATAAAGCCTGCATTTGCACAGTATAGAAAAGAGTACACGACGTATTACAAAACTTGTAAGAAAAAGAATAGTCCCAAGATTCGAGACACTAATCCAGTGGTCATTTTATATCCAGGAGTGGGCATGTTTACCTTTGCGAAAAATAAGCAAACGGCAAGAGTCGCAAGTGAATTTTATATCAATGCAATCAATGTAATGCGAGGAGCAGAAGCCATCTCTAAATATGTCGCTTTAGACCGTCAAGAAGCTTTTGATATTGAATATTGGTTATTAGAAGAAGCTAAATTACAGCGACAACCTAAAGAAAAACCTTTATCTCGAAAAGTGGCGATCATAACAGGTGCAGGCGGTGGTATCGGCAAAGCAATTGCAGACAGACTTGCAGAAGAAGGCGCTAATATCGTGCTAACGGATATAAACAAAGAGCGATTAATAGCAGCGAATGACACTTATAAAAGGGACATTTCTACCTATGCCATTTGTGATGTAACCAATACTAGTTCGGTAGCAGCAGCTTATGAAAAGGCTTGTTTAGAATTTGGAGGGGTAGATATTATTATACACTCTGCTGGGTTAGCTATTTCAAAATCGCTTACTGATACGACTTTAAAAGATTGGGATATATTACAAGATGTATTGGTCAAAGGACAATTTAACTTAGCCAAAGGAGGAGTGGAAGTCCTTCGAAAACAGGGAATGGGCGGAGATATTATCCATATTGCTAGTAAGAATGGTTTGGTTGCAGGAAAGAATAATGTAGGCTATGGAACTGCTAAAGCGGGCCAACAGCACATGACGCGACTTTTAGCAGCAGAATTAGGCCCTGAAAAAATTCGAGTAAATACGGTCAATCCTGATGGGGTTATCATTGGTAGTAAAATTTGGGAAGGTGCATGGGCGGAAGGTAGAGCCAAAGCAAATGGTATTACAGTAGAAGAGTTGCCTGCCTTTTATGCTAAGCGCAATTTAATGAATGAAATTATTCGACCATCGGATATAGCAAATGCTGTTTTTG
>JALZWC010000165.1 GCA_023300255.1 Saprospiraceae bacterium
AAGATAAGAAAAACAATACAATTTTCACAATTTATTTTTTGAACACTTTTAGTCTAATATTTTTTGATTTTTTTTGGGCTAAATCTTATCGTATTCTCACTGCCTTTTTGATAGTTTCTGCAATGTTTTTATAGCTTTCTTTTTGTCATATTTGTATATACGTATATACATTTACATTCCTTGCCACTAATTTCTATCTTCTTTTTTGACACACAAACATGAAAACATAAAAACATGAAATCGCTTATCCACGCACGGATGAAATTATAATTAAAAACGTAATCATGAAATCATATAAACATACAAACATGATAGCATGCAGATAGGAAATCACTCAAGCATGCAACACAGCCATGAAAACATGTAGACATGTTTTCATGGTTTCATGGTTTCATGGAAGCACTTAAACATGTAATCGTAAAATCACCTAAACATACAATCATGAAAACATGATATTATAAAGACAGGAGAACATAAAAACACTAAAACATGTAAGCATGAAAACATAAGAACAGGTAGATATAAAATCACTTAAACATGCAAGCATAAAATCACTTAAGCATGAAAACATGTAGACATAGAATCATTCAAACATGTAATCGTAAAATCATCTAAATAATACATTTTCATAAATCTAATTAATTTAATTTTTATTCAAAAAAAATTAGAAAACGTTTTTTTTTATGAAAAAAGTTCCGCTACTTTGTTGGGAGCGGAATATTATTTTACTAAAAATATTTTGCCAACTAAGTTTTTCCTATCGTATAAATCTTCCAACTTTTAAACCCTTTGTGATCCATTGGTTCATCAATATTTATTTTGATGAATGTCTATGGTTTAACAAACCAAATGATTTCCTGTCTATCAAAAGTCTTACCTGTTTGATACTTCATTAATCATTTCTTTTCAACAAGATACTTTTCAAATAAAAGAATTCCTGGAAGTTTATCTTCCTTCATTGCGTCCAAAACGCTTAGAGTAAAATAATTCATTTTACTGATTTTTCGGATAGTCGTCTATCTGAATTAGCAATATTCCTTTATCTAATTTTAATGGAATAATATCTCTCGCAATAAGCTTCTTGGAGATAAGATTTATGAAGCCGTATTTATTGAATAATTAAAACATACACCTATGTCTGTAATTTCTCTACTAAGCCAAAAAGGGGGTGTTGGCAAATCCACCCTTACCATGATGTTGATGATTATCTTATATCATCGCTATGGTTATAGAGTAGCACTTATTGATGCTGATTTTCCTCAAAACAGTATTTACAAGAAACGACAACGAGAATTAAAAATTATTGCCGGAGACAAACGACTTCAAAAAGTCTATGATAAAATCTATCAAGGCAAAGAACCTTACACCATTATAAAATCAAATCTTACAGATACCCCCACTATAATAGAGCAACTCAAAGATTCTTATGATTATGTCTTTGTAGATATTGCAGGCACCGTTAATCAAGAAGGTATCATTCCTTTTTTAAAAGAAGTCAATTACTTTTTTATTCCAATTTTTCAAGACGATCTATCACTTATTAGCTCTATGGAACTCTATCGTATTCTTTGTACGAAAATACAGCCTATAAGTACCGAGTATAGAGATTGCAAAATTGTCTTCAATAGGGTTCCTGCTAAAAATCATATACAGAAAATTAAGCAGCAATTAAATGGCAAGGTCAGTTTCTTAGAAGAGGTAGTCAGTGCTCACGCCGTTTATGAACGAGCTTACAGGAGTACTCTTTTCCCTATGCCGCCAAATAAAAAGGAGAGTATCAAATTCTTTCGCTTTGTAGATTGTTTCTTGAACACCTTTTCCGAAAAGCCAGCAGTTTCTGCTATTTAATAAAATAATATTTTTCCTACTTAAAAATATATGCTATGAGTAAAATAGATAAAGAGTTTGGTATGGATGAGGTGTTAGGCATGCTTGATGCAGATAAAACGGTCGTGCCAAAGAAAGAAAACGTAACTCCTATTAGTAGTCAAAAAGAATCCAATTCACTTGATCCTATCCTTAAGGAAGAATCAGTAAATCCTAAACCTTCAAAAGCAAAGGAACCAACTACTAAAGTGCACAATCAGAATGAATCTAATACGGATAATAAAAATAGTCCTAGAAACGCAAAGGTAGTGGCTAGTTCTTCTAAAAAGATACCAACTGCTAAAACATCTATATTCGAGTGCTTAAAAAATTTTAGTCAAGCATTTCTCAGGGGAAATCTTTTTACTTCTATTAGGGTTTGTAAAGAAAAATCAAAACATTTAAAATTATTATTCCCTGGTGAGAGTAATACCAAAATAGTGGATAGGCTTGTAACAGAGCATCTTATAAAAAACAGAGCAAAATTAAAGAAGAATAAAGAAGAATTCTTTGACAAAAGCTTATGATTTATCTTAATAACAATAATACCATGAATCAGAAAAATAGCGGAAAATTAAATATAGATTTAGAAGTAGCCTTATTAGAAGTAGAGGCAGCGGATCTTATAATAAACGCAGAGAAAATACCTCCTTCTACTCTAATAACTGAGTGGGTCAATGAAATAAGAGAAACATCTAATAAAGAGGATATTCTAATACGCATTGACAAACAAAATTTAACGACTATAATAAATTTATTATGATTTTAATTAGTCTGATTCTATTAACCGTTTTCTATTACCTTCTTTTATGGTATCTACAAAGAAAGCGTCAAGCAGCTTTTCAAGCAGCTGCTATAGAAGTAATCGGATCAACGAAACCATTAGAACTTGTATCCAGTGACCATACAGCTCTTTTTGGCATAATTAATACTTCTCTTGAAATGGAAAAACCTATACAAGAATTTGAATCTAAAAAAGAGATTTCATCTAAGGCAGCAGAACAGCTAGAACGAGCCACACTCTTTGAGCAGACTACAATAAATGAATCAGTAATGATAAGCGATCAATCGAAAATAGTCGTACAGGACATACCAAATTCAACTACTGATACAGAAACACAACAAGAGGCAATTTCTGATTTAAATACTAAAGAAGAATTACTTCATATTGCCAATGAATTAGAATATGATGAAGCTTCTGAAAAGGTAGTATTAACTGAAGAAAATGACCTTGAACAAATGATGAAATTTTTCGATGGCTTTCCTGGACTCTACGATCAAGAAGTACAAGAAGTTATCGGGAATAACACACAAAGCACTTCATAAGTTCTATTGAAGACACGAAGATATAGCACTATACTTTACACATCTTTTCATTAATTAATTCTAAAATCTAACAGGATGAGAAACTCAAACTCACAGACACTCCCTACTCCAAATCGACCTTTATTCTTCGGAAAACTAGTCCGACCATTTTTATTTCTACTAGTATTTTTCATCTCTTCTAATGGCTATGCCCAAGTAGAATTAGCCGATGGCCAAGCAGCCATTGAAGAAGCCGCTACAGGTATTGAAGAGTACTTTGAACCGATACGATCTTTGGTGTTCGTCATGGCTGGAATCATCTCTTTACTTGGAGCTATTCGCGTGTATATGAAATGGCAAATGGGCGATCCAGATGTCATGTCAACCGCTGCGAGTTGGTTTGGTAGTGCCATTTTTCTGATCGTTGCGGTGACTGTTATTCAATCCTTTTTTGGCATAGGATAGTAAATCTAAGAGGATAAGCGACCAATTCTTATTAATAACTTACTCTGAAAACTCTTGGGATAGGATCAACCTATACATAGGAGTTTTCGAGTACAGTTAAATCAATGAAATAACATGAAAAAGAAAACGTACAAACTAAAGGATTTGTCTTATGCAGGTCTGAGTATGACTTATATCGGTTCTATTATTATGGTCTTTGTTATTGCCATCATCTTAGCAGCTATGAGTACCATGAATAATAATTGGGTGATGGTCATTGTTTGGATGATGATGGGGTTTGGAGTGATCTTATCTTTGTATCGAATCGGCACCAATTATGGAGATTATGGATTAGTCATTCTAACAGCGAAACTCTTTCAACCTAAACATATTCGGAATGACTTTCCTTTGTTAGAGCGGCATTTATTACAAGACTCCAAAGACCCTATTAAATAAACAATATGAGAACCTTCAATTTAAGTGATCGAATTCCGATATGGAAAATAGAAGATGGTTTTGCAGTTAGTAAAACCCAAGCCATCTCTGTTGTGCTTCAACTAACCATGCCAGAAGCTTATAGTTTATCCGAAGAGCAATTAGAAGGGATGTATGAGCTCTTTAATAGAATTATTAAGGCCTTACCCAAAGGATATGTTTTCCATAAGCAAGATTATTATATCACAAAGTATTATGATCGAAAGGAACAAGGGACTACTTTTTTATCCAATGCTTATGAGTCCGTTTTTCAGGGTAGACCCTTTTTAGATCATCGTACTTATATCATTATTACCAAGGTACCTATTGCGGATACTTTTGTTTCTAATTTAATGACCAGCTTTGTTACTGGTCGATTGGTCAAACGAGATATACTAGATGGGATTCCTGAATTTAGCAATGTCGTTCGTAAAATCCAGCATATCCTTTCTAGTACCGTCATTAATGGAAATAGTTTAGGCGTTCATCAGTTAGAAGGGAAACAAATGGTCACCTTACTCAATGAATACTATAACCTAGGTAATCAACGCATATTAAAGGATATTTTTTTTGAAAAGGATCATATTAAAATTGGTGACGAACAAGTCGTACTATATAATACCATTGCGCCTGATGTGGATATGCCTCTAGAAGTAGATAGTCAAAATAACATTGATGATTTCTTTGATCGTTCCTTCTCCTACTCTATCGGTATTGGTTTCTCCTATCCACACATTGTGAACACAATTATAGTGAAGCAGGACCCAAATAAAATGGGGAAAGATTTATCTCGTCGTAGAGAGAAATTAAAGTCCATGACTTTTAAGAGTCGAGAGAACGAAAAAGCGGTGGATGAATTTGATGAATTCTTATCCGTACAACTAAGAGATGGAAAAGACCCAGTCTATATTAGCCAGAATGTGATGCTCTGGGG
>JALZWC010000166.1 GCA_023300255.1 Saprospiraceae bacterium
ACCTTTTCGGTCTTTCCTCGTAGTTCAATATCCCCTAGTGATTTTTGGGTCATATATTCAGGCAAAAGGAGAATAGATAATAATTTATCGGAAGCTAATAGGGCAACATTTCTTTTATTACATTCCATTTGAATGCGACTAGCGGTATTTAATACATCGCCTGAAAAAGTAATTTCTTTTTTGACACGTCCCATTTCTCCAACCATTACCTTCCCATAATGTAAGCCTGCTTTGAAAGTTGGAATACAGTTATATTTCTCCAAATAATTATGTTGATTATTCATAATAGCGGTTTGGATAGCATAAAAACATTCGATACAATTTGCATGTTCAATGCCATTATTCATTCTCCAACTTATAATTATCTCGTCACCGACATATTGATAGATCTCTCCTTTGGTTTGTAAGATGGGCAGGGTGGCATCATCAAAGAAATCTTGTAATAAATAAAAATACTTTTGAGCACCAATTTTCTCTGCAATAGTTGTAGAGCCTTTGATATCTAGAAACATAAAAATACGTTCCTCTTCACTAGGTTGGAAATAGCGCCCTGCAAGCATATCTCTAAAATTTCCTTGCCCATATTTATCATTGACTGCTAATCCGATAACTGTTCCGATCATCACCAATCCCCATGTTATAAATTGCTTTAAAAAATCAGCACTATACATAAAGCTAGCTACGCCTTGCTGTACTTCTGAAGAAAAAGGAGAGGCTTGTTTGGTTATGATTTGAAAAAAAGTAGACCCTAAAGAAATAAGTAAGACGCCTAAAATAGTATATATGACGGAGATATAAAAGATAGCCTTCCAAAAAGGCATTGTTCTGATCCAAGCCTCTTTTTTTGTTAGAATAAGCCCTGCAGTTGCACCAGCGATTAGGGCAATGATGGGGTTAACCATTAAAATGTGCCAGAATCTATAAACGGAAGTATCTTCAAGGTAAGTCTGGATAACTAAAGAATCGTAAAATACTTGAAAGCAACTAATAAGCATCCACACTAGGGCAATGTGCCTAATCTTTCTAAGATTCAGTGAAGAGGTAGTTGTTCCCATTTTTTGCTAACTAAATTGTTATTTCTAGCAAAGATAATTTTTATACCTAACCAAACAAAATATCCACCAACTAATCATACTCCCCAAAGCAGCTCCACCTAGAATATCACTTGGATAATGGACTCCCACATACACCTGTGCCAAAGCGATAGAAGCCGCCCAGAAAAACATAGGTAAGCGAATCCATTTCCAAATACGGCCAAGTGTCAGTATTAAGAAAATAGCGATACTGAAATGATTGGCAGCATGGGAAGACGTAAAACTATAGCCACTACCACAAGGGACTAGTAAATGGGCGGTTTCTTTAAAACCTTCTTGATTACAAGGTCGAATGCGCTCTATATTATTTTTAATGAGCCAACTACTGGTTGCATCGGTGATACTTACAGATAGTAATAAAAACAAAATCCCTATAATACCTTGTTTTCCAAATCGATAGATAATAGTGCTAATTAATATAAGATAAAGCGGAATCCAAAAAACTTTATCCCGCCAATAAGGGAGTAGCCAATCAAAGAATGTATTCTTACAATCTTCATTAATAAAGTGAAAGATAGATTGATCTATTTGGAGTAGGTAGTCCATTTTTAGAGGAGAGCATAAAGAATAGAGAAGCGAGATATTTAATGAAAAAATCTAATGAACATATCTCGCTTCTTAAGTATTTACAATAGTAACTTTTTAAAAACTATATAAGTGCTTGGACAAAATTAAACGTAATACCTAAACACATAGGACACATAGCCTATGTGTTCTATGTGCCTATGTGTTTAGATAAAATTCTAATTGTGTTCTTTATTTTGTCCTAGTACTTACATAGAGTCGCTATCGCGCCATTTTTTATACTGATTAATTAAGCCTTTCGTAGAAGCATCATGTGTATCAATCGGCGTATTATCTGCTAATTCTGGCAAAATTTGTTTAGCCAATAATTTACCTAATTGCACGCCCCACTGATCAAAACTAAAGATATTCCAAATAGTGCCTTGTACAAATATCTTATGTTCATACAAAGCTATTAATTGACCTAAGGTATAAGGAGTGATTTTTTTTACAAAAATAGAATTAGTAGGAATATTTCCTTTAAACACTTTGTAAGGAGCCAATTTCATGATCTCCTCAGGAGCAGTTCCAGCTTGTTCTAATTCATCAACAACCTCTTCCATAGACATGCCTTTCATTAAGGCTTCTGTTTGCGCAAAGAAGTTGGCTAGCAACTTATCATGATGATCGCCAATTGGATTATGGCTGATAGCTGGTGCGATAAAATCACAAGGAATTAATTTAGTGCCTTGATGTATCAGTTGATAAAAAGCATGTTGTCCATTTGTCCCTGGTTCTCCCCATAGAATAGGACCAGTTTGGTAATTAACAGGTTCACCATTTCGATCTAAATACTTACCATTACTTTCCATATTTACTTGCTGAAAATGAGCTGCAAAACGATGCATGTATTGATCGTATGGGAAAATAGCTTCTGTTTCCGCACCATGGAAATTGTTATACCAAATACCTATTACTGCTAAAATGATAGGTAGGTTTTTTTCTGCTGGCGTATGCCGAAAGTGTTGATCCATTGCATGTAAACCATCCAATAATCCTTCAAAATTTTTATATCCAATCGTACAAGCAATTGCCAAACCTATTGCAGAAGATAAGGAGTATCTACCACCAACCCAATCCCAAAAAATAAACATATTCTCTGGAGCAATACCAAAGGCTGCAACCGACTTGGCGTTAGTAGATACCGCTACAAAATGTTTAGCAACAGCTGCTTCCTCTTTCGCATGTTCTAGAAACCAGCTTCTAGCGGTATGTGCATTGGTCATTGTTTCTTGAGTCGTAAAAGACTTAGAAGCAATAATAAAAAGAGTAGTTGCTGGGTTTACTTTCTTAAGTGCTTCGGCCATATGTGTACCGTCCACATTCGAGACATAGTGTACATTAATACCTGATTGCCAATAGGGTTTCAATGATTCGGTAGTCATAACTAAACCAAGATCAGATCCACCAATACCAATATTTACAATATCAGTAATGGCTTGATTGGTATAACCTTTTAAATTGCCGGAATTTAATTTATTGGTAAATACTTTTATTTGATCTAGTACCTTATTGACTAAGGGCATCACATCTTCTCCTTCAAATAATACAGGAGTATTCTTACGATTTCTTAGTGCCGTATGAAGCACTGCACGTTGCTCTGTTTGATTAATTTCCACACCAGTAAACATTTGTTCAATAGCATCTGCTACTTGTGTTTCCTTTACTAAATCAAGTAATAAAACTATTGTTTCTTCTGTGATTCTATTTTTAGAAAAATCAACTAATATATCTTCTACTTGCAAAGAGAATTCTTTGAAGCGCTTAGGATTACTAGCAAAAAGATCTTTCATTTGAAGATCTTTGGTTTTTTGAAAATGTGATTCTAGTGCTTTCCAAGCATTAGTCGTTGTTGGGTTGATTTTCTTAAGCATAAGCGATGGATGTTAGATGTGATTAGAATATAGATAACGTAGAATTATTTCTTACAAAGAAACATATAAGGCAAAAAGTGAGAATAAATTGGTCGTTTTAAGCTAATCATTTTTTACTCTAAGGAATTCTGAAAAACTAAGCATAGCTGGGCTACGGTTCTTTTTTCAGGACTTCTTAGAGGGAAAAAGGGAAGGTTAAAATGGCTAATTTATTCTTACTCTTTGCCTAATTGAAATTTATTGCCTCTTCTACGTCTACTAAAATAGAATATTTTCAAAGAAGTTGTTTAAAAACAATGGATGTATGGGGGTAATCGACATTGCTGTAGCTGATTCGTGCCATAGATAGGACATGTTGGTGAAAAAGTATAATATAGTACTTGATTTTCGTGCTGTAAATACGATATGTGAGACAATTAACCATTATTCTACCGTTTGAATTCAAAAAAACGCCAATGAAATAATCATTGACGTTCTAGTTAGATCTAAAATTTAAATCTTTGAATAATGTTTGTTGACGACAGTAGTGTGAGATTTCTGCCTTATAAAGTACTTGAGTTTTGGTTATGTTTTTAACTTACTTAAGTATGGTTTAAAAGAAGCCCCTCCCCGCAAGGAGAGGCCATCCCAAAAACCGATTAAGTTATTTGTCATTTTAATGGTTTTGGAAAAGGGCCCCAGTATAAGAGGCCCCATACCCAAAAACCGATTAAGTATATTTTGTAGAGTAGACTGCTGGTCATCTAATCGTACTGTTTATCTATTGGAGATCTAAAAAATCATACAT
>JALZWC010000167.1 GCA_023300255.1 Saprospiraceae bacterium
ATAAATACTTGGATCTTCCTTTGCTTCGGCCATTACATTATTTAGACTCGCATAAGTGCCTCCACTCATCCCCCCTTTCATCACCTTCACTCTCAATTTAATATGATTGCAATAAGCAGACTGGCGTGCTTTTGCTTCTTTTTGTAAATAATAAACGCCCATATCTGATGGAATAGAATCAAAGCCACAACAATGTACAATCTTTACGCCTTTCGCTTTTGCCGCTTCATGGTGCTTATCTACCATTCTACGAATCCATTGCACTTCCCCTGTCAAATCGCAATAATCTACCCCATACTTCACACAAGCCTCTACTAAGTTAGAGCCAAATTTAGCATAAGGCCCAACCGTTGAACAGATCACTTTTGTCTGTTGCACCATTGCATTTAAAGAGCCCATTTTCATACTATCTGCTACCCAAAGTGGAATATGCGTATTGCCTAATTCTTCTCTTATGGATTCTAATTTTTCTTTATTCCTTCCTGCTATGGCCCACTTCAGCTCTCCATCTATTCCATATTTATCCAATAGGTATTCTGCTACTAATCTGCCGGTGAAGCCTGTTGCGCCCCAAATAATTACGTCAAAAGTTTGGTCTTTCATATTGTTTAGTTTATAAGTGAACACAAATTAAATGAACACGGAGACACAGCGTGAAAATTGTTTGTTGTTTCTTTGTCTGCTATTTAAAATAACAAAGATAGAAAAGTATCTCGCTTATCTGAATTAGAGATAAGATAATAGTCAAGATCTACCAAATTTCAAAAATCTGGTATAATAAACTGTGTCAAAAGTAAAAGGACGGTTTACAAAGACAGGCTGTCAACGTTTTGTGAATTTTGATCTTGAATCTGAGTTTCCCCACTCCCCATCGCCATCTTTCTGCTACCCCACCCGCTTTGCGGTTCTCTCACTTGAAGATCTCCCAGACCTTCATTTCGATTCCATCGAAAATCATTCGCTCCTCTTTAAAGCCAAAACGATCGCTCGCATCCTTTATCATCCGACCTTCCATCTCTATTATTTTTTTTGGTGTCTTCCTTGCTGAAAATAAATTACAGGCTTTTCTAAAGTAAAAGCTTTTGATAGTTTAATCACTATTATATAAAAACACAAAAGCGACTAGATCTTCTTGACTTAGTCGCTTTTTCACTTTATCTACTTACTAGTAATACTCGCTGGAAAGTTTACCTGCCTATGGCTGGCGAGACACATCAGCGGTGTCGATTTTAAAAATCTAACTGGCACGTAGTGCAACAGCAGGGGAACATTTGATAGTTTGTTTTACTCGTTGAATACACGGAATTATATTTAATTTATTTTCATTTATACTTTTGCAAATAGTTCGTCTAAAGTGATTAAGTTTTGAATTACATCCAAGTGTTTTTCTGCATTAGTTAAGCCATAAGTTGTAACTAAGGTTGTAAGAATAGATTTTCGAGATTTAGTAATTGAAGCAAAAGTATCCGCCCGTTCTTGTAAGTTTTTTTTGTAAGAAGGAATTAATTTATAGTCAGCATTTGCAAATTTCATTTCACATAGATTAATTACGCCATCTGCACGGTCTATCAATAAGTCAATTTGCATGCCATTGTAAGTATCATTTCCCAAGAATTGATAGCTAGAAAATTCATGAAAGATAGCAGCAATGCCTAAGGCTTTAGCAATTTGACGTTGATGAATTAAACAAGTGTTTTCAAAAGCATACCCACTCCATACTCTATATTCTGGATTAGTAAATATTTTTAGAAATACATTTTTTTGATTCCTCAAATTTCTTTTGGCAATTAGCTTCAAATAAAAGAGCGAGAAGTTATCAGTTAGCCGAAAAAGGCTGCCCTTTTTCTTCTTACCAAAAGGATAATAACTTTGGATAAAAGCTGATTTTTCTAGCTCATCTAATATTCGTGTCAGGCTGCCTGCATTACTTAATCCAGTAGCAGCAACAATTTCTTTTCTAGTCAATCCTTTCCATTTTGAAGCTAATGCTTTCACAACAGCAATATGGCTGTCTGCTTTATCAAATAAAGATTTGTAGAGTCTGTCAAATTCGTCTCTTAAAAATCCATTTGCATCAAAACATAAACGATCTATATTTTGAGGAATACTCTGAGTAGGTTTAAGTAAGTCTAAATAATAAGGAATTCCACCTATTGCCATATACAATTGAACAACCTGATATCTATTAGTTTTGATTTTTTTGGATTTTAAAAATTGCTCCGTTTCTAATAAGGTAAAAGGCTGTAGAGGGATATATTGGGTGGCTCTATTATGAAGCCCCCCTTTATTATTTAATACATTTTTTATCATCCAAGAAGCTGCCGAACCACAAACTACTAACATGACATTATTATAGATTGCCCAATCATTCCAGAAATGACCGAGCATTCCTAGAAATTTTGATTTATGTGTATCAATCCAAGGTAATTCATCTAAAAATAATACTTTTTTCTTAGAACCTTTCTTGCTTAAATAACGCTTTAAAATTGAAAAGGCTTTCATCCAATTAGTTGGTTTTACTAAATCTTCCGTTCCAGAAAATTCAGACAACTTTTCAATAAAATTTTCCAATTGATCTTGGGTATCTCCTTTCTGGATACCTGTCATTTCAAAGTCTATCCGCTTGCCAAGCGTATTTTTTATTAAGTAGGTTTTACCAACTCGTCTTCTACCGTATACGACAATAAAATCTGACTTGGGTGATTTTAAGGCCTCTTTTAATAGAATAGTTTGCTCTTTTCTTCCTATTACTAAATTAGTATTCATACTATGTTTTTTAGATAAGATTATATTTTACCATTATTATTCGTGGCTAAATCTATATAAAATTACTACTTTAAGCCATTAATAAAAAATATCTTTGGCTAAATTTTATCATTTTTACCACTTTAGGGAGTAGGTAAAAAATAACCTACCCATTCTGACTTGTTCTTATTCCTTGTA
>JALZWC010000168.1 GCA_023300255.1 Saprospiraceae bacterium
AAAAAATACTTCTATAGAACAACTATACAAGGATTTTTTAAAGAAAATTAAGACCAAAATAATCTACCCAAGAATCTAAACTTATTTCTACATCATTCTTTATTCCCTTTCTCTTACAGATCCAATTAATAGAATAGTCGTTTCTGCTGGATGCGTATTAGCCGTTATAAATATAGGTTTTGTATTGTATTTCTTTTTGCCTTTCGTATCAAAACGGACGTTGATCACACCTGTTTCTCCTACAGCGATTGGTTCTTTAGGCCATTCAGGTACGGTACAGCCACAAGTAGATTTCGCATTACTAATAATTAAAGGGGCTTTTCCTGTGTTGGTGAAGGAAAAATCATGTGTAACAATTGTTCCTTCTTCCACTTCGCCGTATTTGAATTTTGCCTGCTCGAAGGACATTTTTGCTACATTAATCGTATCAACTGGATTATTTGCTGTTACAGGATTTCGAATAATCTCTGCATTACTGATGTCTTTGCTAGCCGTCTTTATTTCTTGTAGTGCTTTTTCTTGTGTTGCACCTGCGGACTGACAAGATAAAACGATTAGGTATAGACTGGCAATAATGCCTAATTGGATCATCTTACTGTAATTCAATTTATTTTGCATATTTGCTATTAATTTAAATTGTCTAACGTGATACGTAAATACTTGAGAAAAAGGTGGTTCTTACGTGTCGGACACCTCCAAAGGTGTCCGACACGTAGTTCTACATATAATTATTCGTTTTTAAATAACTTTTTTCTCAAAAATTACTATTAACGAAATCAGAATTAATACTCGATATTTACCCGCAAATGTAAGTTTTTTCCTTTTCAAAATGAAATTGGATCTTGTTTATTCTAAATTATAAATAGGTAACTCATCTTGTTTTTATTTTCAATAAAAACCCCAATAATTAACCCTATTTTTGATAAAAAACCAATTCTATATATCATTGTCTGATCGTTGAAATACGGTAAAATGTGGTGAAATAGGTATAATCGTTAATAAAGAAAATGGAAAAGCATAAATATAATTACGGAATCATAGGTAATTGCTCTTATATAGGTCTAGTAGATACCAATGCTAATATAGGCTTTATGTGTTGGCCAAGATTTGATAGTAGCTTTATCTTCGGTGGTTTATTGGATGACGAAAAAGGAGGCCGATTCGCGATCTCTCCTGAAAAGGAAGTGTTGAGTAATAAGCAAGAATACATACCTAATACGAATGTATTAGAAACAACTATTGAAAGTAAAGATGGAAGCTATAAAGTGACAGACTTCGCGCCTCGTTTTTTTGAGAACGAGTGCTTCTATAAGCCAGTTATGTTAGTGCGAAAAATCGTCCCTATAAAAGGAACACCTCGTATTAAGATTGCATGTGACCCTGTTGGGAATTATGGAACAATAGTCTCTACTAAAGTTCTAGGAAGTAGCTATATTCAATATGAGGGATTAGAACAAGAAGTACGACTAAGTACAAATATTTCTTTAAACTATATAGCTCAAGAGCAGGCGTTTGTTTTAAATGAAACGAAGTATATCATATTGACTTGGGGAATTCCATTAGAAGGTCCTTTAGTGGAAACGGCAGAAAACCTTTTGACTAAGACCGTTGCCTATTGGAGAGGTTGGGTACAAAAAACTTCTACAGAACGTTTTCATCAAGAGGTCGTTATTCGATCCGCTTTGACTTTGAAATTGCATGAGTATCAAGATACGGGGGCGATCATTGCAGCTACGACGACTAGCTTACCAGAGTTTCCTGGAAGTACTAGAAACTGGGACTATCGTTTTTGCTGGGTGAGAGATACCCATTATACGATCAAGGCATTAAATGATTTGAGTCATTTTAGTGTAACAGAACGATACGCCAATTTTATTCAAAATATTGTCTTAAACGAAGAGGGACGCTATCATCCGTTGTATCCTATTACGATGGATCGAATACCAGAAGAAAAGATTTTACCACTCAAAGGATATCGTGGAGAGCAACCAGTCCGTATAGGCAATCAAGCGTATGAGCATGTTCAGAATGATGTGTATGGTCAAGTGTTGGTTACTTTATTACCACTATTTTCGGATAAACGTTTATTAAAAGATACGGAGAATTCTTCGCTTCTTAATGTAGCTACTACTTGCCTCCGTCGAATAGAAGAAACGATGAAAGAGCCAGATAATGGCTTATGGGAATTTAGAGGAACGAGTCAGATGCATTCCTATACTTTCTTGTTCCATTGGGCAGGAAGTCATGCTGCAAAGAAGATTGCCAAAATAATTGGAGATCAAGGGATGGAGGATAAAGCCGATCGACTAGTAAAAGAATCTGCGGAAATGATAGAGGCTTGCTACGACGAAAAGCGAGGTGTTTATACACAAGCCATTGGGTCGCCTAATTTGGATGCTAGTTTATTACAATTAATTAATATGGGATATTTGGATCCCACTAGTGAAAAAGCCAAAAAACATTTAAAAGTATTAGAAGAAGAATTGAGAACGGAATCGGGCTTATTTTATCGCTATAAGCATGTAGATGATTTTGGTGCGCCTGAATCTACTTTCTTAATATGTGCTTTTTGGTATGTAGAATCTTTGGCTAGAATGGGACGGCTTCAAGAGGCTATTGAAATTTTTGAACGCCTAATCAAACATGGGAATCACTTGGGCTTGCTCAGTGAAGATGTCCATGAAAAGACGGGTAGTCAGTGGGGGAATTTTCCTCAGACTTATAGCCATGTGGGCTTGATTAATGCAGCGTTTACGATTTCTCGAAAACTGGATTTACCTGTTTATTTTTAAGAAACCTTATTGGTTTAGAGTAGAGAGTAGAGAGTAGAGAGTAGAGAGTAGAGATGTATTTCGTTTGAAAGTAGATGACAGTTCGTTGTTTTCAAACGAAATACATCTCTGCTCTCTACTCTCGCTTCTCTACTCTCGCTTCTCTACTCTTTAAAAAAACATCCATGAGTCAACCAACCAACATCTACCTAATAGGTTTTATGGGCTGCGGTAAAAGTTACCTCGGCAAATTATTAGCAGAACGATTACAATACAACTTCATAGATATGGATACTTATCTAGAAGCTAAAGAAAGTAAAACCATTTCTCAGATTTTTAAAGAAGGTGGGGAAGGAGCCTTTAGGAAATTAGAAAGAGATTACTTAACCGCAAGTGGAGATTTTGAAAAATCAGTCATTGCAACAGGTGGAGGCTGTCCTTGTTTTTATGACAATATGGAATGGATGGATGTAAGTGGACAGACGATTTATCTCAAAACACCGACGGCTGTTTTAGTAGATCGTTTACAGAAAGAAACAGCGCATCGACCATTATTAGCTGGAAAATCCAAAAAGGAATTAGCTGCATTTATTGATGGGAAGCTAGAAGAAAGAGCTCCTTATTATGAACAGGCGCAGATTATTTTTGAATACCGAACGGGGGAGGAAGGAGTAGAGGAGTTGATGGCGTATTTAGAGTTGAGGGGCTAGTATTCTATATCGGCTTGCGCCAATAATAAAAGAAATGAACGCAGAGACGCAGAGTTGCAGAGATTTTTTGTGGAAAAAGTTAAAACTCTGCATCTCCGTGTCTCTGCGTTCATTAAGGCAAAAAGTGAGAATAAATTGGTCGTTTTAAGCTAGTCATTTTTTACTCTAAGATGAAGGAGTGTAAGCTCCTGAACCGCAAAGCGGATGGG
>JALZWC010000169.1 GCA_023300255.1 Saprospiraceae bacterium
TTTATTACATTATTTATTAATTTTCTTAATTTTTTAATTAAAAAAAACAAAATTGTTCTGTTTGCAACAATTTTAATATTAGTAAGTTTTATAATTCTAGAATATTTTAATATTTTTTTATTTTCAAAATATTCAGAGAAAATTTTCAATGTCATATTCAAAATCCCATTATTAGGGTTCGCAACATTACTTTTACCGATAATCCTTTATTTAATCAATTACAATTTGATGCTAAAGACTTTTTATATCGATAGTATTGCTGATAAAAAAAGAAATAACTTAATAAATATAAAACTTAAATGGCTTGATAAATTAGGTATTACTTCACCATACATAAAAAACGATATAAAACTAATTTTAAGAAACTCTAAACCTAGACAATATGCCCTAATTTCACTTACTTTTTTACTATATGGTATAACGGTTTTCAATTTGGAACAAATTATCTTAAAGTATCCAACAATGTTAATACTTACATCAATCCTTATAACTGGTGGTTTTTTATTTTCTTACGGTCAATTAATACCATCATGGGACAGTAGTTATTATAAAATATTTATGTGTCATAGTCAGAAATTTAGAAATTATTTAGAGTCTAAATGGTATTTTTTGTCTATTAGCGTAATTGTGTTTTTAATTTTAAGTTTCCCCTATATTTTCTATGGTTTATTTATAATAAAAATTCTAATAGCTTCTGCATTTTTTAATATTGGAGTAACTGTTCCAATAACATTATTAATTGGCTCATTAAACAAAAAACATATTGCTCTTAATACAAATATTCAGGCATTTGAAACAAATGAATTTAATTCTGTTCAAATCATTTTTGTATTTATTAAACTATTATTACCGATTTTAATTTTTTATCCTGCATATAAAATCTTCAATTTTGAAGTTGGCCTAATTATTTTAGTATTATTTGGCATAATAGGATGTATTTTACGTGATAACTGGTTAAACTACATAGACAATTTATATAAAAGACAAAAATATAATACAATTAAATCCTTTTCAGAAAAAGAATAAATGAAAAACAATACCTTAATTTTCTTTACATTAGCTCTATCAACAGTTTTAATAAGTGTTTCTACTAAACATTTATTAAATTTAGACCAATTAATAAGTAACACTCTAGCAGAACAATTAACACATGACCAATTAGAAAGAGTATTAGATATTAAAAATAAGATGAATTGGCTTGGCTATTTTGCAATTCCTCTCTTACTTTTATTAAAAATAAGTATAATATCTGCTATTATTGATGCTTCATGTTTCTTCTTTGATAAAGAGATTGAGTACAAAAAGATATTTAATATAGTTACAAAAGCAGAATTTATATTTTTACTTGCAATAATTGTAAAGACTATTTGGTTTTATATTTTTCAAACAGACTATACATTAGAAGATATTCAAAATTTTTATCCATTATCAGCATTAAACATAACAGGATATAAAAATTTAAGTCCTTGGTTTATATATCCATTTCAAGTTATTAATTTATTTGAATTAGCCTATTTTTTTATATTGTCATATTTACTTGGTAAAGAATTAAAAGCACCTTTAGATAAAAGTTTAAATATAATAATTGGAGGATATGGAACATGCTTAATCATTTGGGTAGTTTGTGTTATGTTTTTTGTCCTTAACTTATCCTAAAGAAAGAATAGACCCACTTAATTTAATTAATAATGAAGAAGAAATACAGGAAAATAATAGGAATAATTTTCATTTGCTTAATGACCTACATGGGAACAAAAATGATTAACAAAATGAAGGAAAAAAGCAAAATCGAAAAAAAATTGGCGTATATTCCAGAGTTTAATTTTTTGACATTAGATAGCTCGAATTATTCTAATTTGAATCTGCAATCAAAAAAGTCAACTGTTTTTATTTACTTAAATAGTGAATGCGAATACTGTCAAGAGGAGGCTCAAAATATTAGTGAGAATTTAGATAAGTTTGGCGAAGTACAATTGATTTTTGTATCCAAAGAACCCATTAAAAACATCCAACAATTTTCAGAACAATATAACTTAAATAACCAACCAAATATTACTTTTCTATATGATAACAATAGTGATTTTTCTCGTCGATTTGATGCTACAACAATTCCTTACATATTAATTTATGATAAAAATCAAAAGCTCATAAAAAAACATAAAGGACAACTCAATACGCAAGGAATATTAAATGCAATAAGTCAAAATGATTAATCTATTTAATCTATCAACAAAGAATTTAAACGACACCTTTATACTACAACAAGACCAATCCGATTGTGGTGTTGCGTGTTTATTATCATTAATTCAATATTACGAGGGTAGTAATTCGTTAGAGAAATTACGGGAAATAAGTGGTACAACAAAACAAGGCACAACCCTATTAGGTTTATACCAAGCATCAAACCAATTAGGCTTTACAGCACAAGGTAACGAAGCAGATATACAAGCAATAATAGACCATAAAGAACCTTTAATATTACACGTTGTAATTGGAGACCTTTTACAACACTATATTATATGTTATGGTTATCAAAACAATAAATTTATTATTGGCGACCCAGCAAAAGGAATTATTCATTTAACAAAAGAAGAATTAAACGCTATTTGGAAGTCTAAATCTTGTTTAACACTAACACCAAATAACAATTTTATAAAATCTAAATCTCAAACTAAAAGCAAAAAAGATTGGTTCTTAAAACTGTTAAAAGAAGATTTTAAATTAATTAGTTTTAGTGTATTATTAGGTTTAGGCATTGCTGTTTTGGGTATGGCAATGGCTATATTTTCTCAAAAACTTATAGATGATATATTACCTTCAAAAGATTTTAATAAACTAATTACAGGTATCATTTTAGTTGCCTTTTTATTATTAGTAAGAGTATTCTTCACAGCTTTAAGAGACTATTTCTTAATTACACAATCTAAAGACTTTAATAATAGAATTATAGACCGTTTTTATACTTCATTATTACATTTACCAAAACCTTTTTTTGATACTCGTAAAATAGGAGAATTAGTTGCAAGATTAAACGATACACAACGTGTGCAACGTGTAATAAGTCAAATTATAGGAAATGTTGCCATAAATGCTTTAGTCACCATTGTTTCTTTAGGTTTCTTGTTTTATTATTCTTGGAAAACTGGTTTAATTGCTTCTGTCAGTTTACCTTTTTACTTTTTATTAATTTATAGTTTTAATGAAAAAATCATCAATGCACAAAAAGAAATGATGCAAGGTTATGCCTTTAACGAAAGTAACTATATAACTTCTATGCAAGGCATTGCCACAATAAAAAACAATAATAGACAATCTATATTTCAAAAAATTAACCAATTAATTTATGGAAACTTTCAAGAAAAAGTTTTTAATCTTGGTAAAATAAATGTTCGCCTTTCTATCTTTTCAGGTGTCTTTAGTGTAATGTTTTTAATCAGTATTTTAATTTACACAGCTACACAAGTGTATAATGAAACAATGCTATTAGGAGAGTTAATGGCAGTCTTGGGTATTGCAGGTAGTTTATTACCATCAGTAGCTAGTTTAGCTTTAATAACCATACCAATAAATGAAGCTAAAGTTGCTTTTAATAGAATGTATGAGTTTGCATCTATGGATAAAGAACAACAAGGAACTACTGAAATTTTTGATTTTAATTCACTTGAAATCAAAAATATTTCTTTCCGTTTTGCAGGTAGAAGTCAATTATTAAAAGACATAAATTTAAAAGCAAATAAGAATGAATGTATTGCCATAGTTGGCGAAAGTGGTAGCGGCAAAAGTACACTAGGTCAAATTCTTCAAAAATTCTATTCTTTTGAAAACGGAACAATAATTGTCAATAACCAGAATAAAATTAACGAACTAGATACAACAAGTTGGCGAAATATTTTAGGTGTAGTTCCGCAAGATGTGACCATTTTTGGTGGCAATGTCATTACCAACATACTTTTAGGTAAAGAAGACAAACCAGAAAATATTGTAAAGTTCTGTCAAGAATACGGTTTTGAAAATTTTATAAATTCTTTACCGCAAAGCTACGCAACCATTCTTGGGGAAGAAGGAATTAACCTTTCAGGTGGACAAAAACAAGTAATTGCATTAATGCGTACTTTATACAAAAAACCAAAGGTATTATTGTTAGACGAATTCACTTCTGCAATGGACAGAAAAACTGAACAGTTTGTTTTGGATTTACTTAATAAACTAAAATCTGAATTAACAATAATTTTCATTTCTCACAGACTACATTCTTTGCCAAAAATTGCTGACCGAATTTATGTTTTGGAAAACGGAATTATATCTGATTTTGGGAATCACGAAAAACTTATGGAATCAAAAAACTTTTATAGCGAATTTTGGAATGAATTGGAATTTGAAAAAAAAACTGAATAACGCCCAGTTGCCAACAACGTGTATAATTAATGGCTAGTTCTCGCCTACTTACGAAAATCCTCGCGGATTTTCTAGTTGGTTTTTATTTGCTAAATTAGGTGCTTAAACACGCCACTAATCATACACAACAACGTCCAAGATCAATTCCTAATAAATATTCTGTTTTTTTTTAAGCTGCATGCTGTTGTAAAACAACATAAGGTGTTCCTCTTTTCACAACAGCAAAAGCTCTTGCAATTAATTTATTTCTAACATTATTTA
>JALZWC010000170.1 GCA_023300255.1 Saprospiraceae bacterium
GCAAGAATGCAAAAAGGTGGTTTATTCGCACAAGCATTCTGGTTACATAATACAGGTGGTTCTGAAGAAAACCCAACATTCTTATACCAAACTGGTGCAGAAACAGGTATTTCTAGAACTCAGTTAGAGGGTCAAGTACAATATAACTTTGATACACCTAATCTCTTAAATGCTAACTGGACTACGGGATTTGATTATCGTAGATCTACAGCAGATACTAGAAATGCTGTTTATGGTAGAGAAGAAGATGATGATGACTTCACCGTATACGGTGGATATGCTCAAGGTAAATTCGCATTAGCTAATAAATTGGATTTGGTTGTAGCAGGTAGAGTTGATAAGTTTAACTTTATTGACGATGCAACCTTCTCTCCAAGAGCAGTAGTCGTATATAAGGCAGCTCCTACACATACATTCCGTTTTGGATATAACCGTGCAGTAGGTGCACCTTCTCAATTACAAGTAAATATTGATTTCCCAGTATCTTCTCCTGTACCTGGAGCTTATGATGTTTGGTTAAAAGGAAATAAAGAGGAACTTACCTTTAATAATCCAGAGATTGTATTTAATGGTGCCATTCCATTCCCTTCTCTACCTATTGGTACACCTGGTTTCCCGAATGCTTTTACATTTGCTTCTGTGAACGCACCAGTACAGGCAGCGTTGATTCCTGGTATCCAGGCACAGTTTGAAGCAGGTGGTCTTCCAGCTGCACAAGCTGCTGGTTTAGCGGGTGCGATCCAAGCATTTATCAATGATCCTGCAAATACACCAGCTGGTTTTACTGGAGAATTTCAAGGTACTAACTTATTTAACGGAGAACCTTTAGGCTTAATTAATGCACCTGCTGCAACAATTAGAAAAGAAGACACTTGGGAATTAGGATACAAAGGTTTGGTTGGCTCAAAACTAGGTGTAGCACTAGATATATATCGTAGAGAAATAGATGGAGAAACGCTATTCACTGGTATTAGTCCTGCTTGGTTACCTGTTGGTGCACAGTTTGGTGCCGATTTAGGTACAGCAGTAGCTACTCCAGGTCTAAGAGAGTTTATGTTCAACTTACTTGGAGGAGATCTTAATCCAGCAGCAGGACCAACAGCAGATGCTTTAACAGCAGCTATTGGTGGCGCTTATACACAAGGTGGTGATGGCTTTGCAGCAGGTGTTGCTCCACTTATTGGAGGTAACATTTTTGCTACTACGCCAGCAGATCAAGTGCCTGCTAATGGGGTAACACACTATACTGCAGGTTATAGAACGTTTGATGCTTATAACTACTGGGGAGCTGATTTAAGTTTAGAATACTATGTTGACGAAAACCTTTCTCTTTTCGGTAACTATTCTTGGATTTCAGAAAATCAATTCCGACCTACGATTCAAGGTGCAGAAGGCGCAACAGAATTAACATCTATCTCTCAGCCTAAAAATAAATTCCGTCTTGGTGCCAACTATGCTCCAGAATATGGTATTAGAGCTAATATTGCTTTCCAACATGATGATTCTTACCAAGTATTTATAGGTCAATTCTCTGGCCTTACAGATACAAAGAATTTAGTAGATGCAGGTGTTGGGTACAAATTTAATAATGGTTTGTCTGTAAATGTTACCGCTCAAAACTTATTAGATAATGCTTACAGAACTTTTCCACAATTCCCTACTATTAGAAGAAGAGTTATAGGTACAGTAAGATATGATATTTGTGGTGGTAAAGCAGATGCAGATGAAGATGGTATTGCTGATGATGATGACATGTGTCCAAACACAGCTGGTTTAAAAGCATTTGGCGGTTGTCCTGATTCTGATAGTGATGGTATCAAAGACAGCGAAGATGCTTGTCCTTTAGCAGCAGGTTCTAGAGACTTAATGGGCTGCCCAGATGGTGACGGTGACGGTGTTGCTGACAAAGATGATATGTGTCCAAATACATCAGGTACAATAAATGGTTGTCCAGATGGTGACGGTGATGGTGTTGCTGATAAAGATGATGCTTGTCCTACAGTTGCAGGTACTATGGGCGGTTGTCCAGATAGTGACGGTGATGGTGTAGTTGATGGAGATGATGCTTGTCCTACAGTTGCAGGTACTGTTAGCGGTTGCCCAGATGGTGACGGTGACGGTGTTGCTGATAAAGACGATGCTTGTCCTACAGTTGCAGGTACAGATAAAGGTTGTCCTTCTGACCCTGATACAGATGGTGATGGTGTTGTAGATAGCAAAGATGCTTGTCCTTCTGTAAAAGGTACTGTTGGAGGTTGCCCAGATGGTGACAAAGATGGTGTAGCAGATAAGAATGATAACTGTCCTACTTTAGGTGGTAATGTTTCTGCTAATGGTTGTCCAGTAATTCCAGCAGCTACTACACAATTATTTACAAGAGCTTTACAAGGTATTCAGTTTGAAACTGGTTCTAATAGAATCCGTTCTTCTTCAAAGAGTATCTTAAATGAAGTAGCAACAATTATGAAGCAAAATCCTTCTTATAAGTTGACGATTGCTGGCCATACAGATTCTGTAGGTTCTTCTGAATCAAATGCTAGATTATCTCAAAAGAGAGCAGATGCTGTGAAGAAGTTCTTAACCGATCAAGGTATTGGTTCTTCTAGCGTTGTAGCAATTGGTTATGGGGAAGATCGTCCAGTTGCAGATAATATTAATGCTGCAGGTAGACGTCAGAATAGAAGAGTAGAATTAAGTGTTGATTACTTGAAATAATTAAAAGTATAAGATAGTAGCAAAGCTACTATCTTCAATAGTGGGCTTGGTGGTTTCGCCGCCAAGCCTTCTATCAGATTATTCTAAAAGTAACGAACTAAGAAAGTTCTTAAATAAAAAAGTCTTCTCGATATACATCGAGAAGACTTTTTTTTTGTTCCTATTAAGTACACTGTAACATAAATTTATTTCTATTTTGTCGGCGCCTTTTGAGACAACTCTTCGTTGTTTCTTCCTCATGTAGCTAAGTCTATTATCGGTCTTCACGCCTCGATTTGTCTCAAAATTCACTCGACAAAAAAATAAAATAACTTCTGTTACAGTGTACTAAGGAATCACGGTATTTAGCTTAGAAAAATTGGTAGATAGATACTACATTTTCCTTATAACAATTGTATAAAAAATAATTCGAGTAGCATACCCTCCATTTACTTCTACTTCTTATTAATACTCGTCTTCGTTAAAAAAGAAATCATCTTTTCTAGGGTAATCTGGCCAAAGATCTTCAATCCCCTCATATAACTCCCCTTCATCCTCGATTTGTTGAAGATTTTCAATCACTAATTGTGGCGCACCAGAACGGATAGCAAAATCTATCAGTTCGTCGCGAGAAGCAGGGTAAGGCGCTTCTTCTAAATGTGATACTAATTCTAAAGTCCAATACATTTAACTAAAAAAATTATAGTGTTTGAAGAAATATACTCTAATTAGGTCCTAAAGGATAGCTTCCAGTACGAACCGATAAAACACTCTTGGGTTAACAATTTTTTGGAGAACGCTGAATATTTACAAAATGTTTCCTATAATAGCTAATAAACCATCAATTTTATTACAAAAATAACAGCCTCCAGTTTTCTGGACGTGTTTTTTTTTGCAAAAGTAACTTTTTGAAAATTTAAAGTTGATTTTTTTTTCTTCTAGGAGGGGAATAGTGGGGAAAACTTAATAATACTCAATTCTAACAGCAATCTAGATGGGTGTAACTACGTAGTAGCCTAACTGTTGACTACTGAACTCCATCATATTCTCTAATAAGATTACAAATGATAAGCCAAAAAGCTGACAAGCTTTAAATATCGTTTCTTATGCAATCGAGCGTAATACTCGCTCTCTTAATGTAGAATCATTTAGATATTTTACATTACTATCTGCTAAAGCAACAAGATGAACTTCATTAGATTTAGTAGATTTGTTAACAATGGCAATATCTCCTCTTGTCAATAGATTGGCTTCTCGAAATAGTAAAGCCATAATTTCTTCTTGGCATTCTACTGGAGCCACACCATTAACTACTATAAGATGTTCTGGCAAAAAGCCACCCATGCCTGATTTGTTGACCACTATAGCCCCTAAAAATTTCTGTTTCTTTTCAAACGTAAATATAAATCCACCAAAAGAGACCGTATCTTTCAACGCATAGTCTATTGACTTAGTAACGTTGGAACGTTCTGTCTCTGGAAGTTCATTTACTCCACACAAAAAGTCAATTAAGGACATTTTCTTAGAGAAATTCATTCCTGTAAAGGCATCATATCTTATAATCTCAGTCATTATACTTGCTTAGTGGGGGTTAGTACTCACTTGTCATACTCTATATTAAGACAAAAACTAGATAATAAGTCACTGTTTGTGACATAGATAATTATTATATAAAACAATACACCCCTGCTTTCTTTTTATTTTACTCTTTATATGGACCTAGAAATTTATCTCCATTAAAATGTATTAAGTGGTCTGGATTATCTGCTATCCAAACTTCTGTTTCCCATGCAATATCTGCAATAAA
>JALZWC010000171.1 GCA_023300255.1 Saprospiraceae bacterium
ACAATCCTGGGGCAGCCAATTAATTCATCCGATCACTTCCACAGGCTGACCGTTAATGCGTTTTTCGTAACCACCAAATTTATTTGGTAGGTTTAAAATATTACTAATTAAAGAATTATATAGAGCCTGCCAAATAAATTTGGCGGCTACGTATGATTCAAAGCTATAAGCGGTCAGCCTGTTCCAGTGGTCGGATGAGACGTCCAGCTTGATCCGACCACTGGAAGTGATCGGACCAATTGGGTTGGAATGGCTCCTACTTTGTTTTACACTCAATTTACAGCAGTTCCCATTTTAGAGAGCGCTTTGTCCCGCAACTTCCCGTTTTAATTCGACAATTAAAACGTCTAGACAAATTTCTATGCAAACCGCCTTAATTTGTCTAGAAGTTTTAATTACAGAATTAAAACAGGAAGTTGCGGGACAAAAAAGCTACATACATTTTCTAAAATAGGAACTGCTGCTCAATTTATTTCACACCATTCCTTCAGAATTCCCTCACAGTAAAAGTTTATCGCTGACCCTATCAGCCACTTCCGAGATTAGGGAATAGGAAAAATATAACCTACTCATTCTGTAGCTTTATTTTGCTCTTCTTCTGCGTTGCCAAAATACTCATTATGCTACGGCATAACTCCGTTTTTAGCGCCTTGAATAAGAACAAACTAAAACCACATCTTTGGGTACCTTATTTAATTTCTTTCCCTTAGCTGAAATAAAAATTTATTAGTAAGAATTTTCATGAGTTCTCCATACCTCAATTATGTAAGCACGCTTGGTGCTAACCTAATTTTTCACATACCTAAATTAGGTTATCCCTAACAAGGTATAACGCAATATTCAAGCAATAGAGAACAAACAAACTTCCTATCAACCACCTATTTTAAACAAGAAAAATGAAAAAAACTTTTACCCTATTTTTAATGCTACTAGCTATTGTACAATTAGCAATCGCACAAACACACAAATGTAGACAACCATCTGTTATTCAAAATCGAATCGCTGGCCTACCTGGATATGAAGCAGCAATTGCTAAAACATTTGATACAGCTAGAAACAATAGTTTTCAAAAAGCGAATAGTAGATCAAAGCAAGTATTCACCGTACCAGTGGTTGTACATGTAGTATATAACACTGGTGTACAAAATATTTCAGACGAATTAATTCATTCTCAGATAGATGTTTTAAACAAAGATTTTCAACGTTTGAATAGTGATGCTGGAGATGCAAGAGCCCTATTTCAAGAGGTAGCGGGTAATGCAGAAATTCAATTTGTACTAGCGGATACCAATCCAGAAGGCAACCCTACTACTGGTATTACTAGAACAGAAACAGACGTGGAAACTTTTATGGATGTAGCTATTTCTTTCGAAAGTATTTTTTCTGCAACGGATTCTTGCGGTGTTGATTTGGCAGACCCTGCTACATTAAGTTGTATCATGGAGCAAATCTTAGGCGGCGCATTAGAAGATGGTGCAGAAGAAAACGGAAGTCTGCCAATGGACAATGTAAAAAGCTCTGCTAAAGGAGGAAAAGACCCTTGGAATACAGAACGCTATATTAATCTGTGGGTTTGTAATCTAAATATGAATTTTCAAGGACAAGAAATTCCTGCTGTAATGGGCTTTGCCTATCCTCCAACAGAAGCGCCTTATTGGCCAGAAGGAGCTATCCCTACTAACATAAAAGCAGTAGATGGAGTAGTTGTTCATCATGAAGCATTTGGTGTTGACAATCCAAACGCTGGACAGGTAGGAGGCCTTTTCAACAGAGGACGTACTTGTACACATGAGATGGGACATTATTTTGGGCTTAGACATATCAGCGGTGATGGCGATTGTGATAGTGATGATGGAATTACTGATACACCTTCGGAGGTAGCATCCCAATCAGCAGGAGATCCTGCAAATCAACCTAGTTGTGAAGAGTTACATTCCCTAGACACTTGTCCAGCAGATGATCTTCCAGATATGTATGAAAATTTTATGAGCTACAATCCAGAAGCTTGTCAAAATTTATTTACTAAAGAACAGGTAGGAATTATTCGAGCGATGCTAGAAGGCCCTCGATCAGGATTAATTTTACAGCAACTGACAAATACCCATTCTACGGAATTAGATCAGGCTCTAACGATCTTTCCTAATCCAACAAATGGTCAGTTAAATATTCAATTGATAGGGTATGACTTAAAGGAATTTGATGTAAATATCCAAAATATAATGGGACAAGAAGTGCTGTCTATTCCTGCTACAAAAGCGATTGACATGAGTACTCTAGAGGCTGGTGTCTACTTGGTTAGATTAGGCAATGACAAATTTAGTACTACTCGGAAAGTTTCTGTTTTGTAATTTAGGAACGACTCTAAATTAACAAACTAGAATTGTATTTAACCACATAGGTACATAGAGCACATAGGCTGCTATGCTATAACTAAACATATAGGCACATAATAAACATAGGCTATATGTGCTATGTGCCTATGTGTTTAATTATTACCGTCGATGATTTAAGTTTGTAACCATCGAGCGTGCGAAGCTTTTAGGATATAGGAGTTTTTTTTTAACGAAAGGAATTTTATTTATTGATACTGGTTAGGTTAGGAATGTGTATGGAATAAGTTCGTAATTTAGGGTAGCTTATTTTGTTCTTAGTTTTTGCTTTAATGAAGGATAATTGTTGATACTTTGACTGAA
>JALZWC010000172.1 GCA_023300255.1 Saprospiraceae bacterium
CAGGAGAAGCCCCCCCAGATTTTTGCACGACTACCGTTCACAATGGACAATGGATTGCTTTTATTGCAGGCAGTACGGAGCTAAAGATTAGGCTAAATGTTTCCAATTGTAGAAGAGGCTTCGGAATAGAAGTTGCCATCTATGAAGGCATCGATTGCGACAATTTTAAATTAGTCTCCAATTGCGATGGAGATGTAAGTATTAGTGAAGAATTCATAGCAACGGATCTCACCATTGGACAATATTATTATTTAGTGATGGATGGTAATGGAGGCGATAATTGCGATTGGACTTTTACTGTTTTGGAAGGCGATACAAGGGTAGATCCATTAGAAGAATCTGGCTTAATTATAGGCAACGAAACTTCTTGTCCAGGAGTTGAACAACAATATACTTTAGAACATCCAATAGGCGCTACGGAATTTTTATGGGAATTAAACAATCAAACCTTACCGATCAACGCTCCTTCTATTCCCTATACCTTTGCCAATCCTGGCTTTTATCTATTATGTGCTACTGCCTATAATGCCTGCAACATTGCCCCACGTAGTTGTAAAAGAATCGAAGTTGCACCGATACCTCCAACTAATTTGGGTCCAGTAAAAATATGTGCTGGAGATAATTTTGAAGTAGCAGACACTATATTAAATACTACTGGCTTCTATGAATTTCATATTCCCACCAGTAATGGTTGTGATAGTATAGTTACCCTAGATTTGGAAGCCGTCTCTCCTTCCACTACCGATTTCGGAAGAGTCAATATTTGTGAAGGAGATCGCTTGCCGATAGGAGATAAAACGTTTGATCAAACAGGAACTTACACAGAAGTATTAACGAATAGATTGGGCTGTGATAGTACAGTAACGGTCGATCTCTTTGTCGTTATTTGTAATATTGAAGCATCTATTCAATCCAATCCTACAGTCTGTTATAATGAAGCGACTGGTAGTTTTGAATTTAAAGTTGATAGAGGTACACCGCCTTTTACCTATAATTGGACAAGCCTAAATGGCTTATATGGAGGTAGTGGAGATATACCAAACATTCTAAATGAAGTTGAAAAAAACAACCTTGCCGTAGGTCCTTACTTTGTAACCATCAATGATAATTTCCAAGACTCTACTATTTTGATTGGCAGCATTGAAGAACCCTCCCAACTAATCGCGAGTAATACCCTATCTGACTATAATGGCTTTCAAGTATCTTGTGTCGAAGCGGCAGATGGTTCTATTGAGTTGATCCCATCAGGTGGAACTGCTCCCTATACCTATTTATGGAATAATGGAAACGATCAGGTTGCTCAGAGAGCTATTGCTAGTGGCACTTATGTATACACTATTACAGATGCAAATGGATGTGAATGGATTGACTCCATCAACTTACTAGCTCCTCCTTTATTAATAGTAGATCTACAATTGGAAGATCCTAATTGCGACGGTTTAGCAACGGGAGAAATTATTATTGAAGAGATTCAAGGTGGGGTAATGCCTTATACCTATCGCTTAGGAAATACCTCCTATAGTGATAATACAATGTATTCCAACTTAACTGAAGGAGCGTATCAAGTCCAAGTCCAAGATGCCAATACTTGTGTCGCATCAAACGAAGTCTCTTTAAGTGCCCCGATCATTCCCGTACTAGAATTACCACAAGATACCACTATAGAATTAGCAGATGTTTTTGAAATAATTCCATTACAACTTACTGGCGTAGAGACTGCCTTATGGAGAGCCAATCCAGGTTTGTCTGATTATGAAGATACGGAAGTAACCGCCACTCCGTATAACAGAACCACTTATCAACTCGCTGTGACTTCAGAGGATGACTGTACAACTATAGATTCCATTTTAGTCAATGTTTTAAAAGTTAGAGATGTATATGTACCCAACGTTTTTAGTCCAAATCAAGATGGATTGAATGATCGCATCTTTATACAAGCTGGTCCAGAGGCCACTAATATACAATCGTTTATGCTTTTCAATAGATGGGGCGAGCAATTATTTGAACGAACCAATATTCCTCTTAATGATGCAGGCTATGGCTGGGATGGTTTATATAATGGACAAGCATTAAATCCAGGGGTGTTTATTTGGATAGCCAAAATAGAGTTTGTTGATGGAGAGGTGTTGGTGTATTCTGGGGATGTGGCTATTTTGCGTTAAGGAATTAATTCGACCTACTTAATTCTACATTGGTACTTTGAGGTATTCCTTCCAATCGGAGCACACTAGTGATGCGATTGAGGGGATCGGCGATAATTTTCTCATCAGATCACTAGCGTGGTCCGATGAAAAATTCTAAAGTACCAAAGTAGCATTAAGGACAGCAGCACAAAACGAAACACCATTATGATAAAGAACAGCACTAACTTGCTAGTAAACCTATGTCTTTTAAGTTTATTATTATCCTGTCAATCAGCATCAAAGAAAACAGTTGAGTCAACACCATTAAAACTAGAGTATGTTTTTACCGACCACATGGTGCTACAGCAACAGGAAGAAGTGGCTTTCTGGGGAAATTACACAGAAGGGGAAGAAGTAGCTATCGCTGGCAGTTGGGGAAAATCAGCCACAACCATACCGAATGCAACAGGAAATTGGAAATTGAACTTATCAACTCCAGAAGCTGGCGGTCCTTTTGAAGTAATTGTTACCACCAAAGACAGCACCATTACTTTTAAAGATGTAATGATTGGCGAAGTATGGCTATCGTCTGGTCAATCCAATATGGAATGGAAATTACGACAATACGAGGGCTGCATTGACAATCAGGATGAAGAAATTGCCAATGCTAATTATAAGGATATAAGAATGTTTACGGTGCCAATGGATCTTTCAGGCGAGAAAATAAAAGCCGCCAAATGGCTAGTAACCACACCAGAAAATGCAGCTAATAGCTCCCCACAAAACGGCGCTTCAGGTTTTAGTGCGACCGCTTATTTTTTTGCTAGACGATTGCATAAAGATTTAGGCGTACCGATAGGAATAGTTAATACCTCATGGGGCGGCACAAGAGTGGAGGCATGGACAAGTGCAGAAAAATTAAATACGCTTGAACCTACCAAACACCTTCAGCTACCAGTTCCTTATGATTATTTAAAAGAACAAAAAAAGATTCCAGCCTACAATGATTCTATTTCTCAATTGAATAAAAAGGCATTTAATTTTCAAACGGTCAATATGCCTGAATGGTCTGAAGATATGGGAGATTGGGTAAGTCTTGATTTGAATGATCATGAATTTTCAAAAAATGACTTTGACGATACTTTATGGGACGTATGGGAACAAAAAATACCTCAAGGTACAAAGGGAACTTTCGAAGCTTATTTCCCCGACACTAACAAACTATTATCAGATGGAGTTATTTGGTTTAGGACAAAAGTAAACGTTGACAACGTCAATAATGATTATCAATTAATTTTTAATGATGGGATAGATGATGGCGACCAGACATATTTTAATGGCCAATTGGTAGGGAATACTTCGGGTTGGAATGTTACTAGAAACTATAAAATTCCTAAAGAACTATTAAAAAGAGGCGAAAATAAAATTGCTATAAGAATTACAGATTCTGGCGGCGGTGGCGGATGGAGAGGGCCAATTGAATTTAAAAGTTCATCGAGCAATCAGACGATTTCTTCTAATGCTTTCAAATTTAAACACCATGCCTTTGCTGTGAATAATCAATTCATGGTACATAACCTTTCTAACCAAGAACTATCGGCAAAAGCTGCTATGCTCAAAAAGGAACTTAAACAGGGAAAGGTCATGAATAATCCTAACGATTACGGCGCTTTGTTTGCCCAAATGCTTACTCCTGTTATGCCTTATAGCATTAAAGGGGCAATATGGTATCAAGGCGAAAGGACTCCTTTTAACTATCAATTACTTATGACTTCAACCACTAGGCTTTTTTTGATTAAGAAATTTATGGGAAAATAAGAAAGTGGAACGTAGCGGAGATATGCCAAATTTTGAAAAGTTGGCATATCTCCAACAATCTTAATTAAAAAGAAAATCCACCACCTACAACAAGTGTTTGTCCACTTATGTAATTAGAATCAGGACTACATAATAAATAAACACCTCCAGCAGCTTCTTCTGGGGTTCCTGGTCTACCGAGAGGCACCATCATTTTCATACCTGCCAAGTTAGGCGCAGGAATACCAACTGGAATCGCATTTCCTTCAACTTCAATCGCCTTTTTATCTCCATGAACAGCTTCGGTTAAACGGGTTTCAATCCATCCGAACGCCACACAATTGACATTGACTTTTGAACGCCCCCACTCTTTCGCTAAAGTTTTAGTTAATCCTAGAACAGCTGACTTAGCAGAAGAATAATTCGCTTGACCTGCATTACCACCAGTTCCAGCAACAGAGGAAATATTGACTACCTTTCTAAAATTTTCAATTCCTTGTGCAGCTTCCTTCTTTGCCATTGCTCTGAAATGAGGGGCAGCCGCTCTCAATATTCTAAAGGGTGCTTTCACGTGAACATCCATCATGGCATCCCATTGTTTGTCTTCCATTTTGTGAATGACATTATCCCAAGTATAACCTGCATTATTGACGATTACATTGATGTCGCCATAAGTATTTAATGCGGTTTCAATAAATTTTTCTGCAAAGCCATCTTCTGTTACACTTCCTGCAAATGCAGTCGCATTTCCTCCTACCGCTTTAATAGCCGCAACTGTTTCTTCTGCTGGAGCAGCATCTAAATCATTAACGACCACATTTGCTCCTTCTTTAGCTAGTCGAAAAGCAATGGCCTGGCCAATGCCTCTTCCTGCACCTGTTACTAGAGCTGTTTTTCCTTTTAA
>JALZWC010000173.1 GCA_023300255.1 Saprospiraceae bacterium
ACCTGATAAGGAGTAATACTATGTGAACTATGTATCTATGTGGTAAATTCGTCAACATTATATGTGTTTTCCCCCAATTCTTTACACACTCAAATCTTATCTATTAAGACCTACACCACAATGGCACAAAAAGAATTTTTATTTGAACTCTTTGAAGAGCATCGGCACAATAAAACAGTTCCTTCTCCAGAGTCTATCTGCAACTTTATAAATGGATTATTACAAATTTTGTTTCCTCAGTTATCCGATAAGCGGTATAAATTGATGTCCGAATTTGAGCAAGATTATAAGGATATGGAAGTAGCTTTAGCAGAAATATTAAATAGGTTGAATGGAGAATTATCTGGTGAACCTACCGCAACCACCACTGCCTTCTTTAAAGCACTCCCTACTACTAGAAGACAATTAATAGAGGATGCGGCCGCTATGATGAGTGGAGATCCCGCAGCAACTAATGAAACAGAAGTAATCCGTACCTATCCTGGTTTTTATGCAATAGCAATCTATAGATTGGCTCATTTATTATTTCAACTAAAAGTACCTTTGGTACCTCGGGTATTGACAGAGCATGCACATAATCGAACGGGGATTGATATACATCCAGGGGCTACTATAGGATCAAAATTTTGTATAGATCACGGTACAGGAGTGGTCATTGGTGGAACAGCACATATAGGTAATAATGTAAAAATCTATCAAGGTGTTACCTTAGGCGCCTTGAGTGTCAAAAAGGAATTAGCGCAAATCAAAAGGCATCCTACCATTGAAGATAACGTAGTCATCTATGCAGGGGCAACTATACTTGGTGGCAAAACCACAATTGGTCATGATAGTATGATCGGTGGTAATGTTTGGATTACTAAAAGTGTTGACCCGCATTCTAGAGTCTATTTTAAAGGACTCGGACAAGAAGCTACTATGGCTCGTAAACCTGTTGTTGAAGAAGCGAGAGTAGAGAGTAGAGAGTAGGGATAGATTTCGTTTTAAAAAAAATATTTTCTTTCAATTTTAGACAAAATCTGTCTCGCTTTTTTGTATGTTTTCAAAATAAAGTACAACTAACAGATCGTCGAATTTTGTAACTTCGATGCGTTGTGATAATCATATAGCATCAAGATTACAAACCTTGACGATCCTAACATAAAGATAAAATACCTTTAGCCTAATGGCTATAGTTCATTACCTAATAAAAAAGAAATGGCATCATTAATTGATTTAGTAGGGAATACCCCTTTAGTAGAAATTAAAAGACTTTTTAATAAACCTGGTGTAAAAATATTTGGAAAATTAGAAGGCACTAATCCTGGAGGGAGTGTAAAGGACCGAGCAGCCTATAGTATGATTAAAGGCGCAATGGATAGAGGGGAATTGAAAAAAGGAATGAAATTAGTGGAAGCGACTAGTGGAAATACAGGTATTGCACTAGCCATGATCGCTGCAAAATTTGGTATTGCTATCACGCTAATTATGCCCGAAAATGCTACCGTCGAAAGAGTGCATACCATGAAGGCTTATGGTGCAGATGTCATCCTGACGCCTGCGGAAAAAACAATTGAATATTCTAGAGAATATGCTACTTACTTAGTAAACGAAGGAGGATATATTAACCTAAACCAGTTTGCTAATGATGACAACTGGAAAGCACACTATAGAAGTACTGGTCCAGAAATTTGGAAAGATACCAATCAAACGATCACACACTTTGTCTCTTCCATGGGAACTACAGGAACCATTATGGGAACTTCTAGATTCTTAAAAGAAAAAAATAAGGCTATTCAAATAGTTGGAGTACAGCCTACTGATGGCTCTAGAGTCCCTGGTATTAGAAGATGGTCGCCAGAATTTTTGCCAAAAATATACGATCCAAAAAGAGTAGATAAAATCATCGATGTGTCCAGAGAGCAATCAACAGATATGATGAAACGACTATCAAAAGAAGAAGGTATTTTTGCTGGTATGAGTAGTGGTGGCGCAATGACTGCAGCTATTCAATTAGCAGAGACTTTGGAGGAAGGGATTATTGTTTCTATAGTCTGTGATCGAGGTGATCGGTATTTGAGTAGTGGGATTTTTGGATAACAAACTATTGTTACTGTGGGCAAGATGGGCGACACTTTTAAAGTGTCGCCCACCTTTACTACGAGACTGTTCAATAAAGTGTGTCAAGCGATTTTTTCAGAATACGCAAAGGATTGATAATCAGCATTCTGCGTTTTTCTGCGAATTCTGCGTGCAATAAATATAAAACAGTCCCTTTACTACAATACCAATCTTAGATTATCTCCGAGGTAATTGTTCATAAATAATCTTATTAGTCAAGAACCGTTCATTTTCTTTATGTTGTAAAATATTAAAAAACTGTAAAGCATCAATATCATTATTAGGACCTTGGTATCTGACTTCTCCATCCATATTATTATCTCCTTGTAAATACCCTCTAATAATAAAATTATAATTAGGAAATCCATCTGCACTGACATTTTCAGGATGTGTAGCAATATCAAAAAATAATTTTTCTTGATCTAATTCAGGGCCTTGAAAGATTAATTTATCATCACCATTGGAATTGCCACCCCATAGGCAGTGAGTCTCTCCAATTTGTATCAATGGATATTGGCTAGATTTATAACTATTTTTTAAGGTATAACAAGCTGTATTACTTTTCGTAAAATCAATACTATTTAAACTATTCTTTTTCATAGGCATTGCCTTTTCAGTCATCACACCTAAATGGTTTCTATGACGCACTGCTAGAAAATAATTATCTGCTGGAATATTAAATCGAACAGGAGAGTACCCATCAATATCAACAATATCTCCATCTCTTTGTACTAATACAGAACGAGTTCTAATTATTTTTGAAGGATCATACTCCCATCGCAATTCAAGAAAAACCCAATCCACTATAGCATCTGGGCCTGTAATTCCTAATACCTTTGCCTCTATTGTTTCTCCACTTTTTCCTATGATTTGAAATATTGGTGTTGTATCTCCATAAGTCCTTAGATTCGTATAAGGCTCCTCTAGTGGAATTAATTTTTCTACCCGTAACTTATCATGCATCATTACTTCATCAGGTAGCATTGCTCCTTGTAGAAACACTTTAGTTTGTAGTAAAATTTGTTCCGCTGTTTCTGTTATATTTTTTCTACAATCATTCACAAAAACAGTAACATTTTCTTCAACAGTACAGCCGTTCTGGTCTGTTACCGTTACCGTATAGTCTGTCGTAACTGTAGGAGCAGCGACTGGAATATCCGAATCAAAATTAGTTAAACTTTCTTTTGGTGACCACTCCCAATTGACACCTCCACTAACCACTAACTGTGCAGATCTTCCTTTACAAATTATTTTATCTGGACAGGCAAACGCTATTGCATCACAAACAGGAAGTGTTGCACAATCTTCTACAATTACTAAAACCTCGTCCGTATTAGTACAACCATTTTCATCCGTTACCGTAACGGTATATTTCGTAGTAATTGTAGGGCTAGCAACTGGAATATCTGAATTAAAATTAGTTAAACTTTCTCTTGGAAACCATTCCCAATTGACACCTCCACTAACTATTAATTGTGCAAATTCATCTTTACAAATCGTTTTATCTGGACAAACAAACACGGCCACTTGACAAGGAAGAAGTGGTGGTGGTGTTGCACAACTCTCCACAACTACTTGAACTTGGTCCGTAGTAGTACATCCATTTACATCTGTTGCCGTCACAGTATAAGTAGTAGTTTCTAAAGGTCTGGCTAAAGGATTAAAAATAGTATTTTGATTAAGAGAAGCACTTGGAGACCATTGATAAGTATTACCTCCTACTGCTTCTAATAAAACAGGATCTCCTTGACAAACCCTCTGATCAGCACCCGCAGAAACTGTAACATTATTACAAGTAAGTAGGTTAAGGGTAAGGATACTTTCATCATCTTCTAATAGCTGACCTTGTTCATTAATAATCGGTTTTCCAGAATCAATATCTTGAGCCAATGTACCATCTGCATAATACATAGCTGTTATTTCCGTTAAAATATCCGCTGTTGAAAAATCTTGTACTGTTGGTTCAATCCTCAGTCTCAAAATAATAGAATTGGACTTATTGGGTTCTAATGGATCTGTAATAAGAAACGTTGAAGATCTATTTAACGTCCATCCTTTATTCCCTTCTTGCAGTGGATTAATTCCTTCTGGTAAACGACTAGCTATTTGTATAGTATGCATTGATACTGTTCCTTCATTAGATACAATGATCTCATAGTCAACTGTATCTCCAACAGCAAAAGTTGATTTTTGACCAGCAGACAATTGCGTATGAAGGGAAAGATCAGAACAGTTTTCTGCTATAAGTCTTAAGATACTAATGCTATCACAGCCATCACTAGTCGTATAAACATTAGTATAAGTTCCAGCTTCTGTCAGTATTTGATTATTAAAATCATAGCTTGTTCCAATGCAAATAGTATCTATTATTTCCTTCCTAATAACAGGCAAAACTGCAAGGTTTAATACCACTATACTATCACAACCAGTTGTTCCTGTTATAGTAGTCGTATACTGACCGCTTTCTAATAAAATTTGTCCATTAAAATTAAAAAAAGTTCCTTCGCAAATCTGCTTATCTATATTGGTAATAATAGTTTTTTCCACGAAAATGGTTATACAATCTGAAGCAATACATCCGTCCTCATTTATAAAGTCCACACAATAAGTAGTCGTTTCTTTAGGAGTTACAGTTAAATTTTGTTCGCTACTTATATGTACTCCAGTTGGTGTGATCCATTCTAAAACTCCATCTCTATCCGTTGTTAAAGTTGTGGTAGCACCGAAGCAAATAAATTGATCTTCTCCAAGATTTACAGGAAGGCGTTTGGCAACATTTACGGTCACCGTAGTAGAGACAGAACAACCTGTCACTTCATTAATTGTTAGCACATATACAGTTGTGTCCTTAGGACTAGCTATTGGATTTTTGCAGTTATAACAACTCAAACCATCTTGCATTCCCCATTTATAGGTAGCGAAATTTGATCCACCTAAGCCTTCTAACGCTATACTATCTCCTTCACAAATCGTAAATCGTTGACCTGCAATTAAGACAGAAGGGCAAGGATCAAAATAAATAGTCTCAAAATCTATATCATCTTCAAATTCTTCTTCTACATCAGAATCACTATTAGGGGTAGAATCAAAGTCTGCAATAAATACGCCCCGCTCGTCTGTCACTCCGGAGATTTCTGCATAGTTATTAATAAAGCCTTCGGAAGGATCTCTCAAATCTAAATAGATTGACACACAAATCTTATCTCCTGTTTTCAAAGGACCATCAATCCTATAAATTGCATTGTTATTTTCTAGTAGTGTCCATCCAGTATTAGTTGCGCTAAGATTTAAACCAGAAGGGATATGATCCGTTATTTCGATATTATAAGCAGGAGAAATACCTTCGTTTTCTATACAAATTTCATAATGAATCGTTTCTCCAATTCGGACGGTATCTGACTGATCGACTGCTAGGTCTTTTTCTAGTGACAAATCTACACAGGATACTTTACTTAGTTGTAGGGTCACAATACTATCACAGCCTGTGCTACTCAATAAGTTAGCGATATACGTACCATTAGTCGTTAATTCCTGTCCATTAAAAAGATAAAAATTACCTTCACATATTTGCTCTTCGATAGCTGTTGTCAGATTTTCATTTACAAAAACAGTTATACAATCTGTAGCAGTACAACCGAATTCATCTGTAATAGTCAAACAATAATCAGTCGTTTTGGATGGAGAGATCAAAGGAGTAGCTGTAGCTGCTATATTACTATTATCAGAAGTAGTCCATTCATAAGAAGCTGCTGTTATTTTTGCATCTAATGTAGTCGTTGTTCCACTACAAATATTTTTATCTTCTCCTAGATTCAAAGTTGGAGGGATATGTACTACTATTCGCGAAAAGTTAGACGCTTCACAACCTGTTATTTCCTTAATAGTTAACACATAAGTTGTAGTAGTATCTGGACTTACAAATGGCCTTGGACAATCTGTACAACTTAATGCGTCTACCTCACCCCATTGATAAGAAGCGTTCACGGAACCTCCAAATCCTTCTAATTGAATTGTGTCCCCTTGACAAATATTAATATTAAAAGACCCAACTGTTACAGATGGACAGGGGTCAAAAAAGACGGGTATAAAATCTATATCATCTTCTAATTCATCTGTTATTACATCACTTGGAGCGGAATCAAAGTCCGCAATAAAAACGCCTCTTTCATCTGTCACTCCTGATATCTCTGCATAATTATTTATCGTCTGCGTACTAGGATCTAATAAGTTTAAATAAATAGAAATACATTGCTGGTTTCCTCCAGTTAATGGACCTGGGATAGTATAAATAACATCACCGTTATTAGTTGTTGTCCATCCAATATTATCCGGATCCAGAGACATTCCTTGAGGTAGATGATCTGT
>JALZWC010000174.1 GCA_023300255.1 Saprospiraceae bacterium
TAAAGGAAAGGCTCATTTGATTTGGGTGTAAAACAATCCTGGGGCAGCCAATTAATTCATCCGATCACTTCCAGTGGTCAGATGAGCCGTCCAGCTTGATCCGACCACTGGAAGTGATCGGACCAATTGGGTTGGAATGGCCCCTACTTTGTTTTACACTCATTTGATTTTACGTCAAAAGCTATTTTTTAAAATATATTAGTCTTTTTTGCCTAATTTTATAAAATTAATTTGTACTTTGTGCCAAATTAATAAGAAAGGTATGAACACCAAAGAAAAAATAATAGCGACAGCAATAAAAGTTTTTAATGAAAAAGGATACAGTGCAGTCAATTTAAAAGAACTGGCGCAAACACTTGGTATTAGCAGAGGTAATTTGACTTATCACTTTAACAACAAACAAGACCTTTTAGAAGCTATAGTAGAAGAAATGTGGAAAAAATTAGCCAAAGAAAAAGAAAAAACCTTACAAGTTCCTTCTTTTGAAAATATGCATAATCAGACTCGATTATATCTTAAATTTCAAAAAGAATACGCCTTCGTCTTTTTGGATACACATGTGCAGAATCACCCTATTATCAAGGATCAGTTTAAGATTATGATTGAAAAGACGATTGCTGATTTTCATACAATGATTGCGATGGGCATACAAGTCGGGACGGTAAAAGAAGAAACGATTCCAGGCACTTATCGAAGTTTGGCCTTGTCTGTTTGGATGGTCAGTTTTTATTGGTTATCCCAACAAACCACTAGAGATAAAACCAATCCTAAGGGTGGAGAAAGTATTATTTGGGGATTGATTTTACCGCATTTAACAGAAAAAGGAATTACTGGATTTAAAAAATTCTTTGGATCAGCTTATGATGAAAAAGTAGGCGAGCCATTTAATGTCGATCAATACGCTTTTATAAAATTTTAAAAAATAATTGCCGGGATGGTTCGATTGTTCACCAAACGTTGACCATCAAACAGCCAAATAGTCAAATAAAAATTAAATGAATAAATATTTCTTTACAGAAGAACATGAATTATTTCGTCAAAGTCTTAGAGCTTTTTTAGACAAGGAAGTTCGTCCTAATATAGAGCAATGGGAGGCAGACGGACAGATCCCACGTGCTATCTTCAAACGCTTTGGGGAAATGGGTTTTATGGGCGTCACCTATCCCGAAAAATACGGCGGTATGGGTTTGGATACCTTTTTTGCGGTGGTGTATACCGAAGAAATGATCCGTATGAACTCGAGTGGATTTAATACATCCATTGGTGCTCATGCTGGTTTGGCATTGGCACATATGAATGCAGAAGGAACAGAAGCCCAAAAACAAAAATATTTGACTGCTGGACTCAAAGGAGAACTCATTGGTTGTCTGGCAATCACCGAACCAAGTGGCGGGTCAGATGTGGCTTCCATTAGCACAAAAGCAGTTAGAGATGGCGACTATTTGGTTATCAATGGCGCAAAGACCTTTATTTCTAATGGGGTCTTGAGTGATTATATTGTTGCTGCTGTTCGTACGGGTGGCCCTGGAGCTAAAGGTATAAGTATGGTCATTATTGACAGAGATACACCAGGGGTTAGTGCGACCGCCTTAAAAAAGATGGGTTGGCATGCTTCCGATACAGGAGAGATTGCTTTTGATAATGTTCGCATTCCCGTTGAAAATATATTGGGCGATGAGAATAAAGGCTTTTTCTACATTATGCAACACTTTGCTTCTGAAAGATTGGCTATGGCGTTAATTGGTGTGGCTCAATCTCAATTAGCCCTTGACTTAGCGGTTGATTATATGGCAGAAAGAGAAGTATTCGGGAGACCCATTAATAAATTTCAAGTACTGCGCCATAGAGTTGCTCAGTTATCCAGCGAAACGATGTGTGCCCGTGCCTTTGTTTATTCCCTTTACAGACAGTATAGTCAAGGAGATTATATTATTAAGGAGGCGGCAATGGCGAAGTTAGTGGCTACTCAATTGAGCGATAAAGTTTGCTATGAATGTATGCGTTTTTTTGGTGGCTATGGGTATATGGAAAGTTATCCTATGGCTCGTTTACTTAGAGACAGTCAGTTAGGAACTATTGGCGGAGGAACTTCAGAGGTTTTATGTGAGATTATTTCCAAAATGACTATTGATGCGAAGTCTTATAAAGCGGCTGTACCGCATTAAGAAAGTAGCTTAGACCTCTGGTCTGAGGTATATTAAACAATTCAATATAAACGTTTACTAAACTTCAAAAGTTTAGTAAACGTAGAGCTACATCAAACAAATCAACCTACAAATATCATCACTCCTATGTCATTCAAATTCCCTCTCTTTATAATTATACTAACGCTACTATCATTTTCAGCCTGTGAACAACAAGCAAAGGAAACAATTACTACGGAAGTAGCGCCTGCTAAAAAAGTAACTGTTGAAGAGACAAGACCTGAAGGAACTACAAAAACAAACTGGCTAAGACCACCCTATAAACATTGGGCGATTAAGAATGTAGATAAATTATTTCCCGTTGCGAATATTGCAAAAGGAGCATCAATCGCTAAATTAGAAAAGGGATCAACCTCTTTGACTGATTTAAAAATCGAACAATTTGATGGGAAAATATATGGTTTTGAAGAACATTTAGATTCCAATAGAACAGATGGTTTTCTGGTCATCAACAAAGGAAAAATTATTTACGAAAAGTACTTTGGCAACATGACAGCAACCAGTCCTCATAACTGGTTTTCTGTATCCAAGTCATTGACGGGGCTAACGGCAGCTATTTTAGCAGCAGAAGGAAAAATTGATTTACAAAAACCAACGCTGGATTATATGCCTGAATTAAAAGGGTCTGCTTGGGATGGCACCATCGTTCAACAATTAATGGATATGGAAGTTAATATTCATTTTGATGAAGCCTATAATAACCCGAAATCAGACGCTTATAAATTTGCTAAAGTTTCTCATTTTGTAGAAATTCCTGGGCCACCCTCTAAATTTGCTACGGTACTAGATTACTTTAAATCGGTTAAAAAAGGAGAAAATCACGAGGAACTATTTCATTATGTGAGTTTGAATACGGAAGTCCTCGGAATGATTATTAGCAAAGTAACAGGCAAAAAACCATCAGAAGCAATGAGTGAAAAAGTATGGTCAAAGATGGGGGCAGAACAAGACGGGTTTATAATGAAAAACCCGAAAGGATACGAATTAGTGAGTGCAGCTATTAACTCTAACCTAAGAGATGCAGGACGATTAGGCCAATTGATGCTCAATGATGGGAAAGTTAATGGTCAACAAGTTATTCCAGCATCTGTGACTCAAGCTATAAAAAAAGGAGGAAGCGTTGAAAAATTTGCCCAATCAAAAAGAGGAAAGATTTTTAAGAATTTTCATTATACCAATCAATGGTGGCATACAGACAAAGCCGCTTTTTTTGCGAAAGGCTTGTTTGGACAATGGATTTATGTGGACCCTACCACAGAGACCGTTATTGTGAAATTTACAACAGCAGACATTCCTACTTCAACGGAATATGATTGGATGAATAATATGAATTTAATGGAGGCAATTGTGGAGCGCCTTAAGTAGCTTAGACCTCTGGTCTGAGTAAAACACATTATAATTTACTGCTCAGACCAGAGGTCTAAGCTACGAAACTTCAATATTATGACAACTCAAAAAGATACCCTTCAACCTTTAATAGCACAGTTCTATCATTGGGAAGATGTGCAGCCCAACAAAGTATTTCTTCGACAACCTAAAGGCGATACTTGGCATACACTTACTTATGCCGAAGCAGGACAAGAAGCCCGAAAAATGTCAAGTGCACTTGCTGCTAAAGGACTTCAACAAGGCGATCATATTGGCATTTTATCTAAGAATTGCTACCATTGGATATTGGCAGATTTAGCCATTATGATGGGCGGTTATGTCTCTGTTCCTTTTTATGCTAGTTTACCCAAAGAGCAATTGGCAGAAGTAATCGAACTGAGTGATCTTAAAGCTATTTTTATTGGAAAAGTAGATAGTTGGGGTAATAGAGGGGAAGCTATTTCAGGAAAGGTGCAAGCCATTAAATTTCCACATTATGAAGGGAGCGCCCACATTGATACAGGCGAAAAATGGAATGACTTAGTAAGTCAACATCCAGCTAAGACAGATAACTTTATCCCAAATATAGATGATCTTTGGACGATAAAATTTACCTCTGGAACTACGGGTACACCGAAGGGCGTTATGCTGTCCAATCGTTCTCCCGTTAGTATGATGGCTGCGGAAAAGAAAACCAATTGGATTGGTTTATATAAATTGCCAGAAATTCGTTGTTTGTCCTATTTACCTTTGAATCATGTTGGAGAGCGAATCGGTATGGAATTGATTGTGATTACTCTAGGAGGGTCTATTTCTTTTGCGGAAAGCTTAGATACTTTTGCGCAGAATTTGCGAGATACTCAACCGACTGTCTTTTTTGCAGTTCCTCGCATTTGGACAAAATTCTATCTTGGTGTTATTGCCAAAATGCCACTCAAAAAACTGGATTATGTATTACAAGATCCAGCAATGGCTCCCAAAGTAAAAGCACAGCTAAAGGCTAGTTTAGGTTTTTCACAATTAGGAGTTGCAGTAACAGGAGCAGCCATCACACCTGCTTATCTCAAAGATTTTTATAAAAAGCTAGATATACATTTGATAGAGGCTTATGGAATGACGGAAGTTGGTGGTGGAATAGCAAATAGCCCTGATCTTAATTCGCCTCAAGATTCGGTAGGGAAAGCACGCCCTGGTGCGGAAATAAAAATACATCCAGAAACGGGAGAGGTTTTACTAAAAACGCCCTATATCATGATGGGCTATTATAAAAACCCAGAAAAGACAGCCGAAGTTTTAAAAGATGGTTGGATGCATAGTGGAGATAGAGGTACGATAGACGAGAATGGCTATCTTCGTATTATTGGCCGAGTAAAAGATGCTTTTAAAACCTCCAAAGGAAGCTATATAACACCTAATCCTTTAGAAGAAGTCTTAACTGCAAATAATTATATTGAACAAATCTGTGTCGCAGGTTTAGGTATTCCGCAACCTATTGCTTTAGTGAATTTGTCAGAAGTTGGCAAAGCTACGAATCGAACAATAGTAGAGACTTCTTTACTAGACAGCGTAGAACAACTCAATAACCAACGAGCGAGTTTTGAAAGAATTTCTACGGTTGTTATTCAGCAAGAAACATGGAGTGAGGAGAATGAATGTCTAACGCCCACCATGAAAGTACGGCGTGGTATATTGGATGATAAATTTGGTGGACAATATTTGGACTGGCATGAGGCGAAGGATAAAGTGGTTTGGGCTTGAATTAATTAGAGTGTGTAAAGAATTGGGGGAACATATATATTAAATCTAAAGAACACAATAAGATGTTTACATTTTTTACCACATAGGTACATAGGCCACATAGTTTTTAGAGAGGATCTTACTTCAT
>JALZWC010000175.1 GCA_023300255.1 Saprospiraceae bacterium
CGAATAGGCTTTAAGAACTCTTGCTCTTCTCGTAGCCAGCTCACGGAGTTCGCAAAGCTTTGAGAAACCCGTGAGCTGGCTATCAGAAGAGCAAGGTTTATTAAAGCAGACAATACTTCGTAGCATTAAAAATGTCAACTACTTTTGGTTGTTCGATAAACTTGTCGAAAAATTACAATTTATTCTGATTGACAATCGCCAGTAACTCCTCTCTATAATTTTTACCAATCGGTAAGTGCTTCGGTTGCCCTTTTTCAACTACCTCTACCATATTTCCAACTACCGCTTGAATTTTTTCAATACCAACTATATAAGAGCGATGTATCCGCTTAAATAATTGAGGTGGCAGCTTACTTTCCAAGCTTTTCATGGTTTGCAAAGTAACTACCCTACTATTTGCCATCCGAATAATCACATAATCTTTAAGCCCTTCTATGTATATAATATCATGGTAATTTATCTTGACTAATTTCTTATCCGCCTTCACAAAGAAATAATCGTTGCCATCGACTACAGGCTCTGCTACAGGGACCTGACTCCCTTTCTTTAATTGAATTTGGTCTGACGCTTTATTGACTGCTTTAATAAATCGATCTAAAGAAATAGGTTTTAATAAATAATCTACAGCATTCAGTTCGAAGCCTTCCACCGCATAATTAGGATAAGCAGTTGTAAAAATAACTAAAGGGGGATTTGATAAGGTCCTAAGGAACTCAATACCTGTCAATTGAGGCATTTGAATGTCTAGAAAGATCAAATCAATGTCATGCACTCTCAACGCATCGTTAGCTTCTAATGCATTATTACACTTCAAAACTAAGTTCAGTTCTGGTAATTTGGCAACATGTGTTTCTATCACATCCAATGCTAAAGGCTCGTCGTCTACTATTAGTACATTAATCATAAAGTTGTGTTTTGTCGTTACTTAGTTGAAAACAGGTGTTCGTGAACTTTAAATTCTATTCCACCAATATGCCGCTATTTCCCATTAATCTAATTAATTATTAGAGGAATTGGGATGTTAATTAGATTAATAATCAAAAAGAAGCTAGAATATTCCAATTATAGGGTCTATAAAATAATTATATTGTAATGTTTTGTAATATGTTTTGTTATCCAAATAATATTATATAAAAAAAAATACAAAAGAATAATAAGAAGATATTTGCATAATATACAAAATTAATATTATCTTTAGATTGATATTAAGAATATCCCCATCCATATACGCCTCTTACACAACATTCCCAATATAGATTTAATACAATTATTAGATCTCACCAATGAACAATAAAATATTAAGACATTACTAACCTATCGAAACCTATTTAAATCAAATTTAGACCTATTGAAAAGATGTGACTTGAACTCTTTCTTTCTGTCTTAAATTTGATGGCTATTAACAAACACAAAACGAAGGTACAATGCAAACTTTTATTGTAAAATTAGGCTGTCTATTTCTATTTGGTTTTATCTTTTTTTCTGCTTATCAAACAAATATTGAAGCCGACTCCTTGTCTATTATTGAAGAATCTCCGAAAGCTACTACTATTCTAATCTCTAATACAACAAGTGTTACAGAAACAGAATTTGTGGAACAAGTGGCTAGCCCTCTAAAATTTAATTAGACATTTAAATCTTATTCTACTAATAAGATGGTTCTTTCTAACAAGGCGGATAATCGGCTTGGCGACTCCGCCACCAAGCCTTCTTAAGTTCTTTACTTCCGATAGTCCAAAGGAGGCATTCGATCTCCTAATAAGGACTTATATACAAACCCTTCTCCTCTACTATCTATCAATTCCTCTTTAGCTTTTTTGGTAATGTCTGGATTATTAAAAATATCTAAGGCTGTTAAAGCGATCGTCTTCGCCGCTACCATCATTCCTTTTTTACCGATACTCATTCCTCCAGCAGCTACTGCTTGCCAGCTATGTGCTCCTGTACCAGGAACCCATGTTGCAGAACGCATACCAGCTGTTGGGACGGCCCAGCTCACATCGCCCACATCCGTAGATCCTCCAGCGCCTCTTCTTCTGACCTCAAATGGTTGAACAGTTGCCGCATCGTTTATATCCACCTCTTTGTCTGGATAAGAAGCCATTATTCCTTTGGCGAAGGTGATTTCTTCAGGACTATATTTTACCCCTCCTATCTTTAGTAAGTTTTCATGCATCAACTCAGATAGCGTTACATTAGGTAATACATTGTATAAACCATGAATTACTTCATACTCCATTTTTGTACCCGTCCCTAATGCGGCACCTTCTGCTGCTGCTACTGTTCGTTCAAATAATTTCCGAACTTCCTGCATTTCTGGATGTCTCGTATAATAAAATACTTCTGCAAAAGCAGGCACTACATTAGGCGCTTCTCCTCCTTTTGTAATCACATAATGAATCCTAGATTCTGATGGTACATGCTCTCGCATTAGATTAACCATGTGGTTCATTGCTTCTACGCCATCCAAAGCCGAACGTCCTCTTTCTGGGGACACAGCCGCATGGGCAGCTTTTCCATAAAAACGAAATTTCGCAGATTTATTAGATAAAGAAGAGGAGGCACTTGCTCCATTGCCACTACCTGGATGCCAATGCAAAACGGCATCTACATCATCAAATAAGCCTGCTCTAACCATATATACTTTTCCTGCTCCTCCTTCTTCCGCTGGTGTTCCGTAGAAGCGCACCGTACCAGATTTTCCAGATTGCTTCAACCAATTCTTTGCAGCTATAGCTGCTGCAGCTGATGCCGTACCAAATAAGTGATGACCACAAGCATGGCCTGCCCCACCCGCTTCTACTGGCTTTTTCTCTGCAATAGCTTGCTGAGAAATGCCAGGTAAGGCATCAAATTCTCCTAATATACCAATAATAGGTTGACCACTTCCATAAGAAGCAACAAAGGCCGTAGGTATGTCTGCTACTCCTGCTTTTATCGTAAATCCCGCTCCTTTTAAGGTTTCTTGAAGTAAGCCGGAACTCTTTTCTTCTTGGTATCCTAACTCTGCCCAGCTCCATATTTGCTGAGCTATGTCGCTGTATTCGTCAAATTTGGAATCTATTTCTTGTACAATCGCTTCTTTTTCATTTGGGAGGGTTTTAGCTGTTCGCTGACCAACGGCACAACTAGAGAAAGTTAATAATAGTATGCTACAGCAAAGGAAAGTTTTGATTTGATGAATCATGATTCTCTTTTTTAAGATTGAAGGTGTTTTTAGTATTACTAAAATTTCCCTTTGGGAAATATATGTTTTTTACCACATAAGGAATGTGTATGGAATAAGTTCGTAATTTAGGGTAGCTTATTTTGTTCTTAGTTTTTGCTTTAATGAAGGATAATTGTTGATACTTTGACTGAAT
>JALZWC010000176.1 GCA_023300255.1 Saprospiraceae bacterium
GTTTATTTCTTACCTTTTTAGTCTTTTTAGAAAAAATACACTATTCTTTTTTGCGATGTTAGCGGGTTTGTATGGTCTTTTTGCTTCTAAAGGAGCAAGCGTTTTAGAACAAACTTTTCCTCAAGAATTAGCGGATCAAGCTAATGTAATGATGGAGGTAGAATTGGCAAAAGATGGAGAATTATTAATAGAATTGAAAACGACTAGCTTTATTAAGGATATAGGATTTGTCTTAGATGCTTATGGAATTACTTATGAAAAAGCCTTTTCTCCAGTATCGGTTTCCAATCTACAGAGCTATTATTTATTAAATATTCCTGATCGTTATCAATCGCAAGTAGCGGTGATTCAAAAAGCACTCAATCAAACGGGATTTGTAGAATGGGTAGAGCCAAATGAAGTAATTCGATTGAGTCCTGTAGAAGCAAGTACCTCTAGAGAAACAAAGAAACAATTTGGGATAAATGATCCTGATTTAGCCCAATTGTGGGGATTCGATGTCATGAACGTAGATGTATTATATAAAGGGCTTAGTAAGCATAAAATAACGCCAAAGTCGAAAGCCCTAATCGCTATTTTGGATACTGGTGTAGATGCGAAGCATGAAGATCTAGCGGCTAATTTTAAATCAATAAATCAGAAGTACGACACAGATACAAGAGGTCATGGAACCCATTGCGCAGGTATTGCAGCAGCTGTATCCAATAATAAAATAGGCATTGCTTCTTTTTCACCGAACAATCAATTTGTACAGGTTACTAGTATACAGGTGCTGAGCGGATTTGGCGTAGGAACTCAAAAAGGTATTATTGATGGAATGATATTAGCTGCGGATAGTGGCGCAGATGTGATTTCCATGTCTTTGGGAGGAATGAATAGTGCTTCTAAGCAAAAAGCTTATGAGGATGTTGTAGATTATTGTACAAAGAAAGGAGCTATAGTGGTCGTGGCAGCAGGTAATTCTAATAGAGATGCAAGAGATTTTTCTCCTGCTAATTTGGCGGATGTAATCACAGTGACTGCAATTGATTCTGATTTAAATAGAGCTACATTTTCTAATTATGTAACGGATATCGAAATGACTGTTACTGCTCCTGGTGTAGATATTTACTCAACGATACCAGGTAATAAATATGCTACTTTTAGTGGTACCTCAATGGCAACGCCTTATGTATCTGGATTAATAGGAATGTTAAAAAGTATACAACCTGATTTGACAGCTAAAGAGGTATATCAAATACTACATAAATCAGGAAAAGATACGAAGGCTGTAAATGAAACTGGTAGATTAATTCAGCCTGCTAAAGCATTAGAATTGGTTATAGATTAAAGGAGAAGTCAGAACGCTACGCTGTCAGAGGTCAGATCGCTACGCTGTCAGATGTATGATGTTGACCACGTTATGCTAAAGTCTCGTTGTCAACGTTACACATCTGACTTCTGACAGTTCCGTTAGCGCAAGCTAACTAGAACGATCTGACTTCTGACAGCGCAGCGATCTTACTTCATTCCAGCACCAAATAATCATAATGAATAAGTGCTTTTTTTCCTTTTTTTCCTACTACCTCTTGCGCTTTTTCTACCCCATATTGAGTGATACCTATTCCAAGGGCTGTTCCTTTTTTATCAACAATTTTTACAATATCGCCTTTCTTGAAAGCCCCTTCAATTTTTATTATACCAATAGGAAGTAAGCTAGTAATCTTAGCAGCAGAGCGTAAAGCATCTACGGCCCCGTCATTAATATAAACAATTCCTTTTTCAATTACTTCATTGAACGCTATCCATTTTTTGATATTGGATGCATTACCTTTTGGAAGAATTTTAGTGCCAATAAATTCCCCCTTATTAATATCTAAAATGATATTAGGGCGTTTTCCATTGGCAATAAAGGTGGTGATTCCTAATTTGGAAACCTTCTTGGCCATATTGAATTTAGTAGCCATACCACCTCTTCCAAAAGAAGATTTCGTAGGGAGTATCACGTTTTGAATTTGTTTATCATCCGGATCAATTTCTTTGATAGTTTGACTAGTTGGTTCGTCAGGATGCCCATCTAAAATACCATCTACTGTACTCAATATCAATAAAGCATCGGCATTAATCATAGCAGCTATTAAACCCGCTAACTCATCATTATCTGTAAACATTAATTCATTGACCGAAATCACATCGTTTTCATTCACAATCGGAATAACATTATCTCTTAGTAATGCTTGAAAGCAATTCTTCATATTTAGATAATGGGTTCTATCTCGAAAGTCTTCTTTGGTAGCCAATACTTGTCCACAATGAATTTGATAATTACCAAATAAATTGGTGTAAGTATTCATTAAACGAACTTGCCCGACGGAAGAATAGACTTGCCGCTGTACAATCTTGTTTAAATTTTTTGATAATTTAACAGTCGATCGACCAGCTCCAACAGCACCTGAAGAAACTAATATAACAGCGACGCCTTGTTTTTTTAGCGTAACAATTTGATCGACTAAATGGCTAATAGCAGTAAAATCTAAAATACCATCTGCTCTGGTTAGTACATTTGTACCAACCTTTACTACTATTTTTTTGTAACTATTCATTATACAAGCGTACTATATAGAGTTAGATGTAAAGGTAGAATTTTTTCTCTTTATTTAGACTCGTTCGAAATGAGAAGGTGTCCATTCTAAAGCGATGCAAGATATTCCAATATATCGTACCTTTACGCTTTGTTTTTTGAAATAGAAAAGGCGATTATTTTTATAAGTAATCTTAAGTACATTCATTGTGCATTAAATTCTTTCCCGTTTGGATGAAGTTATTTTGAAATTAGACGAAGTTATTTTTTGAAGGTAACCTCAATGGTTAACTGAGAAAAATATCGAAGTATAATTTTAAAAAAATCGATCGAAATTGAAAGTTAAATTAATGGATAGCGTACTAAGTGAACTTATAAAGTAATTGACCTGTTTTTACAATAAAAGTATTAGAAAATTATTACATTTATAATTTTTAAGATAATAGTCAATTTTCTTTTCATTCACAACACACAAACTTATTAGCTTATGGCTTTTGATATTGAAATGATCAAAGCTTTTTACGAAGCACTTCCTAAGAAAGTAGAAGCTGCTAGAAAAAAACTTGGTCGTCCACTTACGTTGACGGAGAAAATATTATACGCTCACCTTCACAAGGAATCTCGTCTAAAGAAATACGGAAAAGGCAAGGATTATGTTTTCTTTGCACCCGATAGAGTTGCTATGCAGGATGCCACAGCGCAAATGGCATTGTTACAATTTATGATGGCTGGAAAGCCAAAAGTAGCCGTTCCTTCAACGGTACATTGTGATCACTTAATACAAGCGAAAGTAGGGGCAGACAAAGATTTAGCCATTGCTAATGATGTGAATAAAGAAGTATATGATTTTTTAGCTTCTGTTTCTAATAAATATGGTATTGGCTTTTGGAAGCCAGGTGCAGGTATTATTCACCAAATCGTTTTGGAAAATTATGCATTCCCTGGTGGAATGATGATTGGTACAGATTCACATACACCTAATGGTGCAGGACTAGGTATGTTAGCGATTGGAGTAGGTGGTGCAGATGCTGTGGATGTAATGGCTGATATGCCTTGGGAATTAAAAATGCCGAAAATAATTGGTGTTAAATTAACAGGTACATTAGATGGTTGGGCTTCTGCGAAAGATGTTATTTTGAAAGTTGCAGGTATCCTTACTGTGAAAGGAGGTACTGGTGCAATTGTTGAATATTTTGGTCCTGGGGCTAGAAGATTATCTTGTACTGGTAAAGGTACAATTGGTAATATGGGCGCAGAGATTGGCGCGACTACTTCTACTTTTGGGTATGATACTTCGATGAAGCGATACCTAAAAGCAACGGGTAGAGCGGATGTTGCTAAATTAGCAGATGCCGTAAAAGAGCATTTGACAGGTGATCCTGAGGTTTACAAAAAACCAAAAGATTATTTCGATCAAGTTATTGAAATTAACTTGTCTACTTTGGAACCATATATTAATGGCCCTTATACGCCTGATGCAGCTTACCCAATTTCTGAATTTGGCAAGATTGTAAAAAAGAATGGCTACCCACAAAAGTTGGAAGTAGGTTTGATCGGTTCTTGTACGAACTCTTCTTATGAAGATTTGACTAGAGCAGCTTCTGTGGCGCAACAAGCGGCTAAAAAAGGAATTAAAGTAAAATCAGAGTTTACTATTACACCAGGGTCTGAGCAAATTAGATATACGGTTGAGAGAGATGGTGTTTTAGATGATTTTGAAAAGATTGGTGGTGTTGTTTTGGCGAATGCTTGTGGACCATGTATCGGTCAATGGGCTAGACATACGGATGATCCAACTCGTAAAAACTCTATTCTTACTTCTTTCAATAGAAACTTTGCCAAAAGAAATGATGGTAATCCTAATACACATGGATTCGTTGCTTCTCCAGAAATCGTAACGGCAATGGTTATGGCAGGAGATATGTGCTTCAATCCTTTAAAGGATAGATTAGTAGGTGGCAATGGGAAAAAATTTAAATTGAAGCCACCTGTAGGTATTGAGCTACCTCCAAAAGGTTTTGATGTAGAAGATGCTGGATTTATTCCGCCTATTGAAGATGGTAGTAAAGTAAAAGTGACTATCGCTAAGACTTCAGATCGTTTACAAGCATTAAAACCTTTCAAAAAATTATCAGCTGCAAAAGTTAAGAAAATGCGAGTGTTAATTAAAGCAAAGGGTAAATGTACAACGGATCACATCTCTATGGCTGGACCATGGTTGAAGTTTAGAGGTCACTTAGAAAATATTTCTCAAAACTGTTATATCGGTGCAATTAATGCCTTTAATGGAGAAACGAATAAGGTATTAAATGTAGAAACAGGAAAGTACGGACCCGTTCCTACGACTGCTATTTACTACAGAGATAATAAGATTGGCTCTGTTGTATTTGGAGAAGAGAACTTAGGAGAAGGTTCTTCTAGAGAGCATGCTGCAATGGAACCTAGATTCTTAGGAGTAAATGCAGTAATTGTTAAATCTTTTGCTCGAATTCACGAAACGAATTTGAAGAAGCAAGGAATGTTAGCATTGACTTTCAAAAACCCTGCTGATTACGATAAGGTTCGTCAAGATGATTATGTATCTATTATTGATTTTAAGGATTTTGCACCAGGCAAAAACTTAACGGTTAAACTGGATCATTCTGACGGTACTTCTGATAAATTTGAAGTGAAGCATACCTATAATCAAGCTCAAATCGATTGGGTTAGTATGGGTTCTGCTTTGAATAAGATTAGAAAAGAGATGAGTGTTAAGTAACGAATAAACAATCCGTTGAAATGCGGAAATTACTGTTTTGTTGTTACTAAACAAATAAATACCTTTTCAATTATTCCTTATGAAAAGCCTATCATATCTCGTGTATGGTAGGCTTTTTTAGTTTAAATTTTTCTTGTTACCTTTCTTTATCACGTAACTACACATTTGCATACTACTATACATAAGAAAAGAGCAGAGAATAGAGAGCAGAGAATAGAGATAAATTTCGCTTAAAAAATGACCAAATTTCGTTGTTTGTAAACGAA
>JALZWC010000177.1 GCA_023300255.1 Saprospiraceae bacterium
TTATCTTTACTTTTCTGCTTCGGTATTATATTTACTCCCCTATAGGCGTTCCCTGAATTAATAAATCTGTCGCTAAAAATTTATCATCTATATTATAATACCAGTGTCGAATTTTAGGAATTTTTATTCCTTGTACCGTTTCTTCTCCTTCCAACGTAATATATTCCCCGTCATTTTTTTCCTCTTCATGATAAAAGCGATACCCGATTAAGGCATAAGAAGAAGGGTGAAAATAGAAATACCAGATATCATCTCCAACTGCTTTCTCATAGGTGACGCGCATTGCCAAACTAGCTTGGTCTTGGAAAGTCGTGGCGTATACTTCGCTATCTATTATAGTTCCTTGATCTTTTAATTTCATAGGTAATCCATATAGATAAGCGAAATAGTTGCGATACATTTTTGCCCGATCACAAGTTAGGCGATGTTTCTTTTTGTCTTCTTCCGAGAAAGTACTATTACCATTCAATTGAGTGTTACAGACCGTTCCATTTATTTCTCGAACAATAGAATTTCCTTTTCGATTATCTGTCGCTTTAAAATAACTATTTGGTAAATTTAAAATCACGACACTAGTATCCTTGCCTTTACTTCTAGGACTCTCTTGTTCTAGATATAAAGTAGCTTTAAAATGAGGCCATTGCCCCTTGGGATCGTGGTATTGAAGACTTTTATGGAGTAAATCTTCTCCAGTAATAGTAACTAGTTCCCGACTTGGTTTTGGAGGTGTTTGTATACTTTTTAAGTAGACACTAGTCTGCCCTATGTAGTTGTCACTCTTAGCTGTAGTAGCCCATTGATTAGCTAGTTGAGCAGTTTGAATTGCTTGGTCTTTATTTCCTTGAGCGGCATATACTTTTGCTTTTAATAAACCATATCTAAAGTTGTTTTCGCTTTTGAGCAGAGCGGTGTTAATCCAATTTAGAGATTGTGTCAAATCTTTATTATTATGTAAATAATATTCAGCAGCACGGAAATAATCTCGATGTGTAGCGGTAGCAGGAGCTTTCAATAATTCTGCCATTTTTGATGCAATCTTATCGTCTACATTTAAGGCGATAGGAAAAGATACGAGGGTGTTTTCCCAAGCTAGCTGCACACTACATTCTTTTGTCTTTAGATCTGTGAATTGTATGGTAAAGGTTTCGACCTTAATCGGATTTTCAATAGGAGTTACCTTAAATCGACAAGCATCATTTTCTGGTTTAATTTTATCTCCTGCAATACTTCTGAAATTTATTTTTTCATGAATAATAATGGTCCACTCTTTTTCATTGGGGATGGTATAGATGGCATAAGTGCCAGCAGGGACAATATTATCTAAAATCTTTACTTGTTCGGAGAAAGTAATAATAGTGGCTTTATTAGCACCCGTTCGCCATATTTCCCCGTAGGGTACTAATTGACCAAATACATCCCGTCCTTTAGCACTTGGTCTTGAATAAGAAAGACTTATTTCCGTTAAGCCAATTTCTTGTTGAATAGTAGTAATTGGACTTAGGGTAGGCACTTTTAGCTCTTGTGTGTATAGGTCTGGGCAAAGGAATAGAATAGCAAAAATAATGCTTAGTAAATGTCTCATGAATATTTCATGTTTTTGTTAGTGAAGATATGTTGGTAATTATATCAATTCTTCAAGCCGAAAACTAAATCGTTTTTTGTACCCATCCCGCAGCACAAGCAATTTAAATCTCTTACCAATTCTTTTTTGAAATTTTCGAGTAATAGATTCCATTCCTGAGAGTCTAGTACTTAGGCCATTAACGCGGATAATTTGATCGTCTTTCTGTAATCCTGTTTTAGCGGCTGGGGAATTAGGAATTATATCTAATATGGTAAAACGTTCTAGATTTAGACCCGAAGCAACCATTACAATTCCACTTCTATCAAATTTAAATCCTCGATTGTAATCTTTTTCTGGCTTTAAATAAATGGTATTAAAGAAAGGAGCAAAAATTACATTAAAGCGACTAAGCAATTCGTTTCCTAAAATTCCATTACGGTTATTAATAGCTGCGAGATCCACATCAGGCGGCAACTCTTGGAAATTCGTTACAATATTACTAAAATTAAAATCTCCAATAGATAATGATTGTGTTCGCCCCATGTATCCTTCAATAAAACCTCCTAGGCCATCCCCTAATTTCCCAGGTATTAATTTGGAAGGAAGGCTGATTGTTGAATCCGAGTTATTATGTAATAATAAAGAAATATTAGCACCTGTATCTAGTAAAAGAGTTAGATCTGTTGATCCATTATTATGGACCGTTCCTTTTGTAGAAATATAAAATTTGTTATGAAATACTTTTATCGGAAGCTTAATAAATTTATTAGAAGGTTCTTTAAATTCATCTGGCGAATACAAGATGATCTTTTGTTTTTTATAATTGATTTGCATAACAACTAACTTAAATAAGTCCATTCCTAGTATGCCATGGATTTTTAAACCAGTATACTTTTCAAATCGAAAATAATCTTCATCGAGTATTAATATAGGAGAGTTGGTGGCACTGATTTTTGATAAATCTAAGTCGATACCATTCGCAAGATGTACTAGTAATTCTTTTTGTAAATCTGCTCCATATACTTTGTATTCTCGCAAATATTTGACGTTCATCAACTCCGCATAAGTCTTTTTTAACAAAATAGTATTTTCACTTCCTGTATCGAAAATGAAAGTCAGTGGAAAGGTCTTGTTAAATAAAACATCTACTAAAATGAGGTTGTTTTGGAAACGGAAAGGGATTTCTATTTTCCCACCTTTTACTTGAAAGCCATTTAATTGAGTAAATCCCAAGTAAGTCCAAAGTAAAAAGCATACAGTTAAACAAGTCCTTGCCATAAGCGCTTTGTTGATTTCGAATCAATTGGATACATTTATTAATATTATCTCCGTACAGAATCTGATTACGAACGATATTTATTAGTGAAGAGAATTGAAGAGAGAGCAGAGATAGGTTTCGTTTAAACCTGCCTGCCAAGGCAGGAAGGGACAAAATTTCGTTGTTTTCTAATCGAAATACATCTCTAATCTTGATTCCTCGCCCGCCTGACAGCAGTCGGGCGGATCTATTCTCTTTTCTAAAAATGTTCAGTAGTGTAATATATGATAACTTTTCTTGGAAGGCGGGCTTCGTCCTATAAATCAAGCCCGTCTGGCCACCAGACTTATGGTATATACACATTTTTTAATAGATGAAGAAAATACGGGGACGAAGCTACGCTCCTTATCAGTTCTATCCTAGTATTTTCACTATAGACAGTGTCAGGGCGATGCCCTTTTGAGACATTTAGGAGCTTTAGCTTGTCTTACTAAGAATTTAAACCTCAATAAATTAGGTATGAACAAATTTGCAACGGTAGTTTATTAAGATTAACGGAAAAGCGCTCCCCCTTGGGGG
>JALZWC010000178.1 GCA_023300255.1 Saprospiraceae bacterium
CCAACTTGTAACATTTATTATCTCCTCATTCCTTAGGCAGATCAAAGTAATAAAATGTTTAATTTATTACTTTGATCTGCCTAATTCTCTCCACCCTACCGATCAACCCACTCCTTAAAATTTCGTACTCGTTCTCGACTTACAATAGCCTCTATTTTACTAATAGGTTGCGTTTGCAAGACCAATCGATTATTAAAATAAGGTTGAATTTTTCGGACACAATCAATATGCACAATCTGCTTTCGACTAATGCGGAAGAAACAGTTTGGATCTAACTCCGGAATTAATGCATCTAGCGTAGTATTAATTAAATGTCGCTTATTAAAAATATCCATCGCAAAAGTTAATCCTTCTTCCGAATATAAATAAGCCACTTCTTTTAAGACCAAATAAAATAAATCTTTTCCTTGCTTTATTAAAAATCGCTGTCGAAAAGAAGTTTTTTGTTGAAAATTTTCGAGTACCGATAAGAGGCTATCCGAATCAAAATTAGTGGTGGCTTGATAGATAGATTTAAACTTGTCGACCGCTTGTTGTAATTCCTCCCCATCTACAGGTTTTAACAAATAATCTACACTATTCGTCTTAAAGGCTTGCAAGGTGTATTGATCGAAAGCGGTCGTGAATATAACAGGTGCTAGCACTTTAACTTTTTTAAAAATATCAAAACTAAGTCCATCCGCTAACTGGATATCCATAAAAATCAAATCTGGTGCCTCCTTATTATTAAACCATTCTACGGCATCAGAGACACTATCAATATCGGCCAATACTTGAGCTTCAGGAATGACTTCTTTTATCAAGCCCGATAAATATTTTACGGCATGGTACTCGTCTTCTATGATTAGTATTTTCATGTTTTGTTTCTTTTAAATTAGAGGTCGGTTTTTAGGTATGAGGAACACCTACACACTCGTAAAGTTTACGAGTCACCGTATGAAAATAAAACATTTAGTCCGTACAATTTCCCCTGACTCCTAAATAATTTATTTTAGACTTTAGCGATAGTTCATCGCCTCCTACCTATTACCTATTACCTATTACTTCTTACCTATTACCTACCACCTCCCTAAACCGTCATTTCTACAACGGCTACATCAATCAACGGAATATGAACAATAAAATGAGCTGGAGTTTCTTCTAGATGTACGGTTTCCTTAGTAAAGTATTCATACCGTGTCTTGATATTTTCTAAGCCTACTTTTGTAGAGTACATCACCTGTTCTTTGCGTTGCAAATTATTTTGAATAACTAATTTACCTTCTTCTACAAAGACCCCTATCTTCAATGGTTTCTTCCTGGAAGCAATATTGTGTTTGATCGCATTTTCAAATAAAATTTGTAAGCTTAGAGGAATTATTTTATAAGATAAGTAAGTGTCTGGAATATCAAAAGTCACTTCTAAACTTTCTTGAAATCGTTCCTTTTGTAAAAAAACATAGGAGTGTATAAAATCTAATTCTTTCTGTAGCGAGACTAATTCATCTTCTCTATTTTCTAATACATAGCGGTAGACCTTTGACAACTTCTGCAAAAAAGAGACCGCTATTTTTTGGTCCTCCATTACTAAATTCATTAGCGTATTCATACTATTGAATAGAAAATGTGGATTCACTTGGTTCCGAAGACTTTCTAATTCTGAATGGATTTGTGCTTGTTTCGCCGCTTCTTTTTCTAAAATAGAACGTCTTAATTGATCATAAAAATAAATCGCTTCATAAGTAAGCATTACAAAAAAGCACGTGAAATAGGTCGCTAAAATAGGATGATGTTGATTGATTATATTACAATTCAAGGAAACAAAAATATCACAAATAATCTGTTGAAAAAATATATGATGTACGATATTCCCAATAACTAAACCCATTACTAAAACCGCAGCCACTTGAATTGTTATCCGCAAAGAGGTTTGCTCAAATTGGTCATATTTCTTTCTTAACTGGATCATTAAATAACGCAGAAGAAACCAATAGAACGGAGCATGAAGGGTAGATTCTATCCACTGAAATTTAAACATCTCCCAAGAATGTTTCCCACCACCAAAGAATAGTACAGGCATTAAAAACCCTACTACTGGCATACCAATAAGCACAAACCAAGTATCATCAAACCCTAAATATTTCCACCTATCTGCTTTTGTTTCCATAATTCATTTTATGCGATTAAATTAATTCATCCGAACACTTCCGCAGGCTGACCGCTAATGCGTTTTTCGTAACCACCAAATTTATTTGGTAAGTTCAAAGCATTAATTGTCAAGAAGTTATTTAGAGCCTACCAAATAAATTTGGTGGCTACGTATGACTCAAAGATATTAGCGGTCAGCCTGTGGAAGTGATCGGACCAATTGAGTCGAAATTGTCGCCCCTTTATTTCATACCCAACTAAATAAAGAGAATCCCATCGCCGTACGCCAATAAAAAAACAAGAGTATTACTAAATACACGAGCCCACTCCCCCAAGTTAATTTATTAATGAATGCCTCTTTCAATTGAAGTTTTTGCAAAAAATAAACCAATAGTGGTAAAGCTTGCCAGCCATGCATTCCTAAAAAATGAATGGCTCGCCAGTCGCCGCCTTCCGTACTCCAATGGGTAATAGGGATGCCCGCCCCACCATCTACCACCCCTACCGCATGTCCTTTCGCACTAATCATTACAGTCCCCACATACATAGAAATAAGCATCGCTATACTCGCCAATTGTATAGCTATTTGCATTGCTTTTGTCGTATGGAAGGTACGCATAAATGCAGCTATTGACACCCAAACAACTACGATCGTATTTATAAAAATTAAAACCCCCATAGTTCCAAATATAACTCCATCCAATAAAGAGGATTCATTAAAATGGGAAGGCACTCCTCTACCTGCTTGAATCATCACTAATGGAATCTCTAAAATCAATGACCATCCAGAACATCTGCTTAACCATTTTTTGGTCCTTTCTTTAAAAGGAGCTATAGATAATAACCAAGCTAATGTTATACAAAAAATTGGAATCGATAGCGCAAATTTTATTGGTTTCCACCAAACGTTTTCCCCTAATAAAATTCGATCATCTATACTCAATCCTATTAAAGATAATAAAAGCATACCAAGCATGCTAATGACTGTCCAGTAAAGTATTTTATTTTGTTGGAGTAGTTGAAATAAGTACTTCATAAAAGTGTTCTTTTTAATTTAGTTTCCGTAAGTGCCATTGCTATCGTAAGACGAAATTTATTTGAGTGTAAAAAAATTGAAATCGTTTCAATCTAATTGGTCCGATCACTTCCAATGGTCGGATCAAACTGCACGTTTCATCCGACCACTGGAAATGATCGGATGAATTAATTGGCTATTCCAAAATTATTATATACTCAATTCATTAGACTTAATTCTGAATGAAAAATTTTGAATTTTGAATGCTTATAAAACGTTGACACTTAGTAGTCAAATTTATAATTGGGCTACCTGTCTAACATTGTTCCTTACAATTAAGAAGTTAAGGAGCTATTGTATGGGCAATTCCTTGTGGTTGCCCTACTTAGCAGGGGCAACCACAAGGGATTGCCCATACTGCAAACTAAACTCAATGAACAATCTTAGGCGGGTAGCCTATAATTGGATACGAGAAATCCTATAGGAATAACAAACATGAAATGATACATGAAATCTGGAAAAAAGCCTAGCTGATAAATCGTACTCATTTTATTCGGCTCTCGACTTGACTTATACTAAAATAGTATAAAATAATAGCTAAAGTGATTTCTAATTTTTTCATTTTTCTGGGTAAATATAGGTGGGTGTTGGTGATAAGTAGGTCGAATCAATTAAACGGGTAATTTATAAATATCTTTTTCCGTCTAAGAAACCGAAAAAATAAGTCCGTAGCCCTGCTATCCTGCCTGGCGGCCTGTCTAGCTAGCCAGATAAACTCGACAGGTGCACTG
>JALZWC010000179.1 GCA_023300255.1 Saprospiraceae bacterium
CGCTGCGTGAAATATATAAGTCAACAACTTTGATACACTACTTATTAACTCTACCTATTAGAAACTGTCCGAGTTTAGAAGAATACCCTATAAAGAGTAATAACTTATTTTTGGCTATTTTTCAAAAAAAGTTTATAATATTCCTTATGTTAGGTAAAATCAATCTTCGAAAAAAATGTCCATTTTCAGATCGTTTTGAACAAGGTTTATAGCCCAATTATTTTGTTTCAATCCTTTAGTGGTTACCATTGTCAAATGAAGTGCTTTATTAGTTTTTGTTTCTTCCCGAAAAACACTTATTTTTTGCATCAATTTATCTGCATAAGATTTAGTAATAATATATGGAGCAATGGAAAATTTCATTTCACATAGATTGATCACATGGTCTCTTCGGTCAATGACTAAATCAATTTGCGCACCATTCTGCTTTTGTTTGCTTTGCCAAGTTGAAGTACTAGTTAAGACGCCTGAAATTCCCAATGCCTTTTTAATTTGTTGAGTGTGGTATAAACAAATTTGTTCGAAAGCATAGCCACTCCAAGCTCTTTGAGTAGGATTATCAATAGCATTTATCCAAGTATTTTCATCCAGAGGATTAGATTTTTCTATAAATCTTAGATAAAATAAAGTATAAAAATCTACTAGCTGAAATAATCCATCTCGACTTCGTTTTTTAAAGGGTAAATATTTTCTAATAAAACCACTTTTTTCCAACTCATCTAATATTTTAGTCGTCACTCCACTTTCAGGTAGTTTAGTTAAGGCTATAATTTCTTTTCTAGTTAATCCTTTTGATTTAGTAGCGATAGCTCTTACGACAGATAAATGTTTATCTGAATTTTTAAATAAGGCTCGATACAAATTATCAAATTCTGTACGAAGTAGTCCATCTCTTGCAAAACAAATTCGCTCAATATTCTGTGCAGCACTTTGATTTCCTCTAACGGCTTCTAGGTAATAAGGAATTCCTCCCATTGCCATATATAGTTGAAGAATTTGATAACGGTCAATAGTTGGATTTTTTAACCTTAAAAGCTTTTCTGTCTCCTTCAATTTGAAAGGTTCAACAAGCATTTTTTCTGTTACTCTATTATGCAGCCCTCCTCTGTTATTAATTAATTTATTAATCATCCAAGAAGCAGCTGACCCACAAGTTATTAAAATTATATCATCCCGTGTAGCTGCCCAACTATTCCAAAAATGTTCTAAAGATTGAATGAAATCAGATTTTTGATTGTCAAACCATGGTAATTCATCAAGAAAAATAATTTTTTTTTCTGTAGTAATTTTTTCTAAATAGTCAATTAATTGTTGAAAGGCAAAAAACCAATTTTGGGGGATAGGTTTTTCTAGAGCATCTTTATCATATCTTCTAAGGGCCGTAGCAAAGTTCAATAACTGTTGCTGTTTACCAACATTGGCAATAGCTGTTATTTGGAAAGTAAAACTATTGTTAAAAGCTTTTCGAATAAGCATTGTTTTTCCAACTCTTCTTCTTCCGTAAACGGCTAAAAATTCTGACCTGTAACTCTTTTTTATTTCTTCAAATCGTTGTTGTTCTTTCTCTCTACCGATAAAATTTCTCATAAAAAAAGGAATAATTACTTGGAATAAAACTCTTTTTTAAAAATATCTCCTTCAAATGTAGCTATATTTTTAAACTTTAAGTTTAAAATAAATAAGTATACCGTAGTTAATTAAAATATTTTTTAACGATAAGTTTGTAATTTTAATGACTTATCGCTAATAAATATTTGTGCCCATAATGGTAATTATGTTAATCAGTCTGTGCGCATAACAAAAACCGATTGGATTTCTTCTTCATAGCAATCGACTGTTACAAAAAGATTGTTCAAAAAAAAATGAATTTAAACAAGTATATAGTAACTACTTAGGTGTGAGGAGTCAGGAGTCAGGAGTCAGGAAAAGAGTGCTACTGCCAAGTTTACAAGGTGCTTTATTGCAAAATAGGTCACAGCGGAACAAAAGGGAGGATTGTCTCACATGAAAATGAGTCAATCCCCTGTAATATATAGCTTAACAAAGTATATGAGACCTCCCAATCACTATTCCAAATTCAAGTCATAATTTTGGGAGTTGAGCAAATTGAACGAATCAACCAGGTATTCATCCGAAAAATCAAATAACCCATTGAAATAAATGTGTCGCCAAGCAATAGCTGTGCCTGCCTTAATATGTTTAATCAACTCTAATTTTTCTTTAACGTCCTTAGTATGTTGAATATGTCTGGTCATAAACAAATAATTCCAACAAATAATGGCGCTCTTGATTAAGTTTTTGCAAGCATCTGAAATCAGTTGTTCCCGATGAGTAGAGAATATCATTTCACCACCATTGGCAACAGAAACAGCAGAAGAAAAACGATTGGCAAGCTCTATCACATTTAATTGTTTCTGGATGGCTTGTCTTAATTCTACTGTATCAATGAAACGGAGAAGGTAAATAGCTTTGCTAATTTTACCATATTCTTTTAAGGCTTGATAAACAGGATGTTGTCTGGAGTAGGAATTAAGCCGTTTAAAAATTTGGGATGCGGTGCAATGTTTTAATTGAACTGAGGCAACTAACCTTAGAATAGCATCCCAATTTTCTGCTATTAAATCCACATTAATATAGCCAGCGGGTAGAACTTGGTAGCCTTTTTCTAAATAAGTGACTCGTTTTTCAAAGCTATATAATTGCTGACGATGTAGCTTAGCAATTCTGGGTGCAAAGCCAAAATCTAATAAATCCATCAATCCAAAAACAGCTTCGGAATAACCATGCGTATCCGTCGAGTGCATATTGGATCGGATACGCTCATTATGTAGTAATCCATCTACTACATAAATGGCTTCTCTTTCGGTGGTATTAATAATAGTAGAATAAAACGGGATGAATCGTTCGTCAATGAAACTATAGGAAGTCACACCTTTACCACTACCAAAGTATTTGAAAGAATAATGGGCATCAATAGTCCACTCAGCAGTTACACCAATTTTTTGACCATCGCTGGAGGTATGTAATTCTCCTTTATTTTTTCTAAATAAGTTGGGTAATTCCATCTTATCCATAAAATTATTAATGGTGTCGGTTGCCTTACGGATATTGTCTAAGTCGAAGTACCAATTGGCTGTATTTTCTAATTCAGTAGCCGTGACTGAACGAGCTACTTTTGTCATTTTCTCCACTCCGAGATTACAACCATAAGCCATAATATTGGCAAAGAATACATTATTATCTGGTCTTTGTTTTCTGTAATATGGTTGATAATGTTTTAACTCTTTTAGGTAATTTGTTATTTTATTAACGGTGGCCAGTACCTCACTCAAAGGAATAACCTTTTCATTAGGAAAAACGCCTACTGCTTTTTCCCGCTGGCTATCTTCCGCCTTTGGCGTTTTGACGTGAGGTTTGCCATCAGAACGGAGAGAAAAATAATCGTTTTTGCCATTTAAAATATTTTGGTTGGTATTATTAAAATGCTTGTCTACTCGAGTTTTGAGTTTATTTAGAACTGTTTTCCAATTTTTTACCTTTGTTAATTTTGCCGCTTCTAGTAGTTCCTCTTTTTGTTTTTTCCAAGTATCCAATGGAATCAAATACTCATCATAGGCCTTATAACGATAAGAGTATTTGAGATTAAGTTGACCACTTTTAATGCCGACAAATAACGCTTCGAATAAGAACATTTTATAAAGAGATATTCTAAATTTATCTTCACTATCTATCAAGGCAACCTTTTGTTCTTCCGTCAGAAAATCTGTGGGTGCGGCTTTGGTTATCTTACCATCCTTGTCTTTAAAATAGTGGATAGCATCTATTAAATTAGTAGTAGATGTTTTGGCGTGCAGGAGCTGGTGACGTGCATCCGCATCAGCGAGCGGGACACTTTGGCTCGGCTCATCTGCAGGTGTGTTGCGTGCGTGTCTTTTTTGTGCGTGTGTTCTGTGCGTCTTTTTTTGTGTGTGTTTTTGTGCGTGGGTTTTTTTTGTGCGTGGGTTTTTGTGCGTGTTTTTGTGCGTGTTTTTTTTGTTACGTGTTTTTTTTTT
>JALZWC010000180.1 GCA_023300255.1 Saprospiraceae bacterium
TATAAAGAATTAAGCTTAGAATTAGCCATTTTTCAAACAGCAGCTTATAAAGAAGACTATCAAACGATTAGTAAGCGATTAGCCGCAGAAGAAGATAGTTATAGACAATTAGAAATCCAATCTCGACAGTTTGAAGCGAAGATCGAAGAAGATAAGAAGAGTCATTTAGACTATGAGAAAACGCTTTCAGAAAAACAACGGGAATTAAATATTCTAGTAAATGGGGTTCGGGAGCTAGAAAATGAAAAACGACTATTAGAAGAACGGAGTTCTTTTACTAAAACCAACCAAGAAAAATTATCTAGTGAGATCAGTAATGCAAAGACTCGCATCCAACAATTGGATGAGGAACTAGTAGATTACCGATCTAGAATTAATGAAGAGAAATCTAAAGAAGCCGTATTAGAAGAGGCATTAGAAGAAGCAGAAGCGCATCTAGCCAAAATTCGAACGAATCATTCTTCTTTAAAAACCGACCTAGATCAGTATATTGAAACCCAACAGACCTTAGAAAAAGAAGTGTTTGAATTGGAGAAACAACGAGCTATTAATGATAACCAATTAGGCTCGTTAGGGAATACGTTGGAATTGGATAAAACCGAAATTGAAGGTCGGCATGGAGAGATTATAGCGCTTCAAACGCAATTGGTTCAATTAACAGAAAAATCTACTAAGCAAAAGTCCTTAGTAGATGATTTAGAGACAAAAGAGGCGAATCGTCAAGCAGAGGTTGAAAAGACAGAAGAAGAGATTACCGTACTGAATGAAAAGATTGCCAATATCAGCCGTACGCTGGATGCAAAGCAGAATGAATTTAAGTTAACTAAAAGTATGGTAGAGAATCTGGAAGGTTTTCCAGAGTCTATCAAATTTTTAGCAAAAAATAAAGATTGGAACCATAAGTCTCCGCTTTTATCAGATGTCTTATATGTAAAAGAAGATTATCGGGTAGCTATTGAAAATTATCTAGACCCTTATTTAAATTACTATGTGGTCGATAATATGGAACAAGCCTATAAGGCGGTACAATTATTACATCATAGACAAAAAGGGAAAGCTAATTTCTTCTTGTTGGATTCTTTTAATACCTATGCTCCTAAGATTAGTAATTATGGCAGCGCTAAGAGAGCGACGGAACTAGTAGAAGTAGAAGATAAGTATAAACAGCTTTGCAGTTATTTGTTGTCCAATGTATTTGTAGTAGATGACAACATTAGTAATGTTCCAAAAGATATTGAAGAGCATATCGTGATCCTTTCTCAAAGTGGTGGTTTTATTAAAAGAAAGTATAGCTTATCTGGAGGATCGGTCGGTCTTTTTGAAGGGAAGAAAATTGGCCGTAAGAAAAACTTAGAAGTATTAGAGAAAGCAATAGCTCAACTAGATAGGCAAAGAGATCAATTGACGACAGAATTGCTAGAGCTGAAATCTATTTTAGAGGAATTGAAGCAAAAAGCGGGGAAAGCTTCTATTGATGCAGAAAAAGAATTTTATAATGAATTGTCTAATCAAAAAGTCTCCATTGAAACTAGATTAGAAAATTTTGAATCTTTTGCTAAAGAAGTAACGGAAAAAATACAAAACAACCAATTCAGAATTTCTGAATTAACAGGAGGAAATGAATTAATTGCGCGCACGCTAGGAGATAAAAAGAAAATTGCGGAAGAGGCAAAGGAAAAGTTATCTGATACGGATAACTCTTATAGAGAAATAGCAAATGAACTAAATGCGGCTTCTCAAGCATTCAATGAAAAAAATATTAACTTTATCAGACAGCAAAACTTAGTTGGAACGATCCAACAAGAGCTTACTTTTAAAGTGAATCAGGCGCAGGAATTAAAAGACAAATTAGAGCGCGATACTTATACAATACAAAATTCTTCTGGTGAAATTCAAGAATTAGTCGCTAGAATTACGACCATTGATACTTCTTTGGTCGGGCAGTACCAATCTAGAGGTGTACAATCTAAGGCCTTATCTATAGCAGAACAAAATTACTTCAATGTAAGAGGTCAAGTCGCAGAACTAGAAGATACCCTCAGAAAAAATAACCGTAAGTTTCAAGATACCCTATCTCTAGTAAATCAATTGAAAGACAAGTTCAATGATTTGAAATTAAAGATGACTTCTATTGGAGAACGATTAAAAATTGAGTTCAACATGGACATCAATGATGTCATTGATAAAGAACCGAATCCAGAATTCAACATAGAAGAGTTAGACCTAAAGGTCACCAAGATGAAAAAGCGATTGGATAACTATGGAGAGATCAATCCAATGGCAGTAGAAGCGTATGACGAAATTAAGGAACGCTATGACACGATCATTACCCAAAGAGATGATGTCATCAATGCGAAGACTTCTTTAATAGAAACTATTGCAGAAATAGAGACGACCGCTACTGGTCAATTTATGGAAGCTTTTGAAAAGGTTAGGCTCTATTTTATTGATGTATTCCAAAGTCTTTTCTCGGAAGGAGATATGTGTGATTTGATACTCACCCAACCAGACAGTCCATTAGATTCTCCTATTAATATTACGGCCAAGCCTAAGGGCAAACGTCCTCAATCTATCAGTCAGCTATCAGGTGGAGAAAAAACCTTGACCGCTACTGCCCTACTCTTCGCTTTATATTTATTAAAGCCCGCTCCTTTCTGTATTTTTGATGAGGTCGATGCCCCATTGGATGATGCGAATATTGCTAAGTTTAATAATATTATCAAGAAGTTCTCTAAGGAATCTCAGTTTATTGTCGTTACGCATAATAAGCAGACGATGGCCGCTGTGGATGTTATATATGGGGTGCATATGCAGGAGATGGGTGTTTCGTCTGTTACGCCTGTTGATTTTAGAGCGCTGGATAATCAGGGGAATATATTGGAGGCTGTGGAGGGATAAGGAGGCATTGGTTCTATGAAAATCATAAATCATAGTTCATAAACCTGCCTGCCAAGGCACGCAGGCAAGTCTTACATCATAAACCCGCCTGAATGGAACGGGCAGGTCTGCTAATTAGGTAAAATTAAACTGATATATGATTTATGATG
>JALZWC010000181.1 GCA_023300255.1 Saprospiraceae bacterium
AACTAGTGCATAGCAGGGCTACGGACTCTTTTTTTGGCTTTCTAAGACTGGAAAAGGGCAAGCCAAGTTGAGACAGTTATTATTTCGTCATTCCTTAGCTTTTTGTGAACAAAAAATTCATTTTACAATGAAGTTTAAGAATGTAGATTAGTGTCCAAAAATTCCCAGAACCTTATACTAGGAATTCTTGGGACGGAAATACACTTTTAAACAACTTTAATACATGTTTTACTTCCCCAAAGAAAGATTGTTATTTTTATTGGTACTTTTATTAGTATCCATTCTTCTTTTTGCAGCCTGCGAAAAAGATAAGGATAAGCCCGTTACTCCGACGACTTCTCAAGAACAAGATCTTAGTAACATTGCTTATCAACCTACCTTTACAAATATTGATCGGCCTTCTAATTTTCCAGTCATGGATATTCCAGTAGACAATCCTTTAACTCAAGAAGGCATTGAACTAGGTCGTCGATTATTTTTTGATCCAATACTCTCTGCCAATAATGAAATGGCTTGTGCAAGTTGCCATTTTCCATCTAAAGCTTTTACTGATGATCTCGCAGTAAGCATCGGAATTGAGAATAAAGCAGGCACTCGAAGTGCAATGTCATTAATCAACACGGGTTATTACACGAAAGGCTTATTTTGGGATGGTCGTATAGCGAGCTTAGAAGAACAAGCTTTACTGCCAGTAGAAGATCCATTAGAACTCAATCATGACTGGTCAACAGTCGTAGCAGATTTAAAAAAACAAACTCCTTACCCTAGTTTATTTCGACAAGCTTTTGGAATTGATAATACAGGAGAAATCACTAAAGAATTAACGGTTAAAGCAATTGCTCAATTTGAACGTACGATCATTAGTTCCAACAGCAAATACGATCGAGTTGTTAGAGGGGAAGAGTTTTTTGAAGATGAAGAATTCAATGGTTGGTTTATGTTTTTTGATGTGGGCGGAGATTTGCCTGATGCAGAATGTGCTCATTGTCACAATGCGCCACTATTTACTGTTAATGATTATTTTAATAATGGTATTGATTCTGTTGCAGATTTGACTGGTTTCAAAGATTTAGGATTAGGTGCTGTTACAGATAGAGTCTTTGATAATGGTAAATTTCGTGCTCCAACTTTACGTAATATAGCATTGACAGCACCTTATATGCACGATGGTAAATTCCAAACTTTAGAAGAAGTAATTGATCACTATAATGAAGGGGTACACTTCATTGATAATGTAGATCCATTGCTTTTAAAACCTGATGGACTTGGCCTTTCTGAGCAAAATAAAAAAGACCTCCTATCTTTCCTACACACTTTAACGGATACTTCCTTCGTTAATAATCCAGCATTCCAAAGCCCTTTCTAGAGAGTGGCTGTTGCCACTTTTTTATTGGAACACAGAGGCACTGAGACACAGAGTTATACTTTTCCCAAATAGGGTTGTTTCTAAATAATTCTAATGTTAAAATCTAACTCCATTATGTATAACTTTATGTCCATTACCATGTGTATAGCTTTATGATGCGCACCACGTGGCCATCCAATGAGTTATAGAATTTAAACTCCGTGTCCTTGTGTCCCCGTGTTCATTAAAAATCTCTTCTCCGTGATTCCGCAACTCAAAAACAATACCTATGAAAAAGATCACTTCATGGCTAATCGCCTTATTAATTTTAGTTACAGCCAACTTAGAATTACTCGCCCAACAGGCACTCGTCCCGTTTGATAAAATCATTTTGACTGGTAATATTAGCGCCTTGTTAGTAGAAGGGGAACATGGCGGCATCAGTATTCAAAACAATGAAGAACATATCGAATACGGTGTCGAAGGACAAACACTAAAAATCGAATCAAAAAATTTGATTAAATATAAAAAGGTCCCTACTATTAAAATTATTATCACTTACAATAAATTAAGGGCTATCAAAGCTCGTGCAGGAGCATCGGTATTTACAGATAACACCATTGAAATAGCTGCTTTAAATTTACGTTTTTCTAGTGGTGCATCTGGAGAATTAACTATTGATACAGAGGCATTAGAAGTGGGGGTATCTGAAGGTAGCCATTTAACACTAAGCGGCACTGCTGATTTTCAAGAAGTCAAGTCTGTAACAGGAGGTAATTTAGTGGCTTATCAACTAGATTCTAAAAAAGCTGTTGTCAAAACTAATACTGGTGGTACTGCTAAGTTAATGGTGCTTGAAAACATTACGGCTACTGCTAAAACAGGGGGAAGTATATCCTACAAAGGAAAGCCCGAAAAGGTAAAAATAAACACTGGCTTGTCTGGTAGTATTAAAGCACTTTAGCAGCAGCGATTAAAATGTAGCTTAGACCTCTGGTCGGAGTAGAACTACAAAAGCTTACTATCTGTCATTTTGTTAGCCAATAGAGACCGTTTTCGGTTAAAATTTGGGCAAATTTATCCAAAGCCAAAAGTAGTTGACATTTTTTACCACGGATTCAAGGATTAGGCCAAGTAAAGACTTGCAATCCGTGAATCCGTGGTAAAAACAACACTTGTCAAAAATTGATAAAATCTCCTTGTTTCTTTAGACTAAATGCATCTCTATCCTCTACGCTCCATTCTAAAAATAGCCAATAGTGTAATTCATGTTATCAGTCCGACTACGAAGTAGGCCGATTCTACCTTGCAATTCAAAAGTCAGACAGGTTGAAATTAGATTTAGCTATAGCTCATATCGTTCTCTTTCTTAATATCATATTACAAACGAATAATCTCCCTTCCTAGAAACCACCAATTCTGCCAGTTAAAGACCTTAACCGCAGCGTTAAAAATACGTTAAAAACTAAGTGGCTTCTTCTACACATTTTTAATACAAAAAATTGATAATCAATCAGTTAAGATATACACCTAGTCTTAATTATCGTTTATATGCATGTAACTTATGCTTTCCTTAAAAGTCAATAAATAGAAAGCTGACAATAAAATACTACATTTGTCTGTCTATGTAATAGTAGGTCAATAATTCGATAGTATTAATTCGATCAAGTAGTACTCAAAATTGTTGGCACATTTAATTAAGATTTTTCAAAATAGTTCATACCACATGAAAAAGTATATTTTATCCTTAGCTGCTTTTCTACTATTAGGAACAGCTTCCCTCTCTGCACAAAGAATTGCAGTCTTAGACATCACTGCCGTTTTAGAAGGCATGGGAGAATATCAGTCTGCACAACAAGAGCTAGATAAGTTAGCAGCAGATTGGAGACAAGAAATTGCTTCTGAATACGATGCCATCAAAGGTATGTACAATAAGTATCAAGCAGAGTCTGTCTTATTGAGCGATGAAGTTCGCAAGCAAAGAGAAGACGAAATTTTAAATCGAGAAAAGGCAGTAAGAGAAAAACAGAAGCAGCGCTTTGGCCCAGATGGTGCGTTATTTAAAAGAAGACAACAAATGGTACAACCTATACAAGATAGAGTGTACTCTGCTATAGAAGATTTTGCTTCTGATCAAGATTATGATTTGATCTTAGATAAAGGAAGTGCTACAGGTATTCTTTTTGCCAATCCTAGATTTGACAAAACAGAAGATTTAATGAGAAAACTTAGATAAGTAACGGCAAAGCAAGAACAAAACTACCCTTATTAGGGTAGTTCAATCTATTCGCTCTAATAAGTAAAAGACTTATTTTTGCGACTTTTTTAAAAAACTACATCAATATTAATCAGGTTATGAAAAAGATAATGAAGGTATTAACATTAGTATGCTTATTAGCTACAATAGGACTTACTTCTGCAAATGCACAAAAATTTGGCTATGTAAACTCCGCAGCAGTTTTAGCGGAAATGGCGGAAGTAAAGCAAGCAGATTCCAACATGGAAGCATTGCAAAAGCAATTGCAAAACAAAGGACAGCAAATGGTAAAGTCTTATCAGACTAAATTGCAGTCTCTACAAAAGAAAGAGCAAGCAGGGGAATTGTCTCCTAAGCAAATGGAAGATGAAGGTAAAAGACTTCAAGATGAGGAGAAGAAAATTGCTACTTTCGAGCAAGACATGATGAAGCAGATCAATGAAAAGCGTAACTCTTTATTACAGCCAATCTTTGACAAAGTAAATGGTGCTATTAAAACAGTAGCTCAAGAAAATGGCTTTCAGTATATTTTTGATACCAATGCATCTGCAGGTAGTATCATCTTGTATGCGGATGAAAGCAACGACGTTACTACTTTAGTAAAGACTAAATTAGGTATGTAATTTATCTTTTTTAGATTACTAAAAAGTAATTAAATAAAGTTGTTTAAAAAAGCATCTTGGAATATCCAAGATGCTTTTTTTATTTTCACTAATACCGTAGCTTAGACCTCTGGTCTGAGTAGATTCTTGTACTACTCAGACCAGAGGTCTAAGCTACGGCTACAGTAACAATAATAAGATATTAACAATGAAACAAATAGCAATAGATATGGATGAAGTCATTGCTCATCCTAATCAACGATTTATAGACTGGTATGAAAGAGATACGGGTGTGCGAGTAGAAGAGGCAGAACTCTTTCGTACAGGGAAAAAATTCTATCAGTACTTAGGAGAAGAATTTGCGGGAAGTATTAGAGGCTATCTCTTCGAGAAAGGCTTTTTTAAAGACTTACCAATCATGGAAGATAGTGTAGAAGTTATTAAGTGGCTAGATCAGCATTATGAAATCTTCTTTGTTACTTCTGCTATGGAGTTTAAGAATTCAATGGAAGATAAATATGATTGGTTACAAAAACACTTTCCTTTTATATCTTGGAAGCAGTATGTGTTCTGTGGTCGAAAAGATATGATTAGTACAGATTATCTAATTGACGACCATGTAAGTAATTTAACTACTTTTAAAGGTCAAGGCATTTTATACCATGCACCGCACAATTTAGACAATACGAAATATCCTAGAGTAAAAAACTGGAAAGAGGTGAGAACTTTTTTCGAAGGAGAATTGAGAGAGGAGGGGATTGTTTGATTAATTGCTCTATATGATGATTGTTTGATTGTCTGATTGTTTACGTGACTTAGCGTAACGTGAACAATCAAACAATCAGACAATTTTCAACATTTTACATCTTCATCCACTTAGCGATAGAATCGGTATTCATCTTCACGTAATCAGCATTACCTGCAGCAGTTGCTAATTCTAAAGATTTTTTAGCCGCCGTAATTGCCTCTGTATGCTTTCCTAAAGAAGCAAGAACTAAAGATTCTTTACGTACTTGCCAGAATTTAGGAGAATCTGTTTTAGTTGCTTTTTGAATCCAAGCCAAAGCTTTTTCCTTATCCTTACCTGAGTCAAAATAGTAAGAACCCGCAGTATAATAATCACCTGCAGTAGGACCACCTAATACTTTATCAATAGCGGCCATTACTACCTCATCCACAGCAGTCTTTACTTCCAATGTAGCTATTGTCTTTTCCCAAATAAACTCTAAATCTGCAGAGCTATCTGTTAAGTTATCTGTTCCGATCATGAATGTTTCTAACGCAAAAGGTAATTGAGAAACCTTTGCTGTTGCTGTTGCAACAGGTGTTTTATCCACATAGCTACTCCAGCTACCACTTTCGTATGAGTAAAATTGTACTGCCCAAGAAGTAGCACTAGGAACTGTAAGAACAGCATAAGAACCTTTCTTCAATGCTATACCACTTACTGTTACATCATCACTAAAAGTGATTTTTGTAGCAGAGTTTGCACCAGTTCTCCATACTTTACCAAATGGTACTAAACCATCCGCAGCAAAAACAGTACGTTTTTTCATGCTTGGACGAGAATATTCTATCATTACATCTGTAAGACCTACTGTTTGTGTCACTTTCGCTGACGGACTTGCAGAAGGAGTTTTGATTTGTGCTTGTGCATCTACAGCAAAAAATGCTACTAGTGCAAACATCGATAGGATTGATAATAATTGCTTCATATCTACTTTAAAATTTGATTTTATTGAAAAAATATTTTGAGATGCAAATATACAATATATGGTCAAATGACAATAGCTGAATCTTCAATCTTTAATCCAAATAATGACAAAACCATAAGTTCTATATTCAAACGACTCCTACATCTTCTACGAAAGTAGTTCATGAATAGGTACTTGCTTTACACTAAAGTTATTAGTTAAATATTTCTTAAAAGAATAAAATAGCTTTGCATTCGTACTTGTTACATACTTAACCTACTTCAATTCCTAATTGTCAGAAAAAAAATACTCCGTAAAATTAACATTTACATCGAAAAAAAACTAAGCAAATTCCCCCAAACAACTCTTATAAATATCGTAAGTTTTCTTAGCTGTTTTTGCTTTATCAAAAGATTGTACTGCCACTTTCCCATTTTTAATAAAAGTATCAACAAGCTCTTCTTGAGATAAAACAGTTTCTACATATTTAGCTAATTGTTGGCTATCGCCTACAGCTGCTAACAAACCATTTTGTTGGCTGGTAATCATTTCTGGAATCCCCCCTGCATCGGTGGCTACAACAGGCACTCCACAAGCCAAGGCATCTAATACAGAGGTCCCTAAACCTTCTTCTTTAGATGTGAATAGAAATACATCAACCTCTGGTAAAATTCTTGGTATGTCTTTTCGGAAGCCAATTAATTGTATAAATGAGTGTAGTCTTTTTTCGGCTATATAGGCTTTAATTGCCGTTCCTTCCCCACCGTCTGCCCCTATAATAAAGAAATGGAGATTCGGTTGTTTTTTCAATAAAATAGCAGCAGTATCTACAAATGTATAGTAGTCTTTATGAGGGGCTATAGCCGCTACATTGGCAATAACGGGAGTCCTATCTGATATCCCAAATTCCTTTCTCAAAATCCCAGTACTTTTATATTGGAATTTTGACAAATCAACACCACTATGGACTACCTCCAATTTTGTATGATCGTCAATAGCGGGGGCTAATACAGCTTGTACTTTATGAGAAACGGAAATGATTTTTTTAATGGAGGGATGATTGTATTTGTTCTTAGAAAACAGACTATTCCTTACCCGAAAATCAACTCGTCTACTCAATACGTAAGGTGTTTGATTTCCTATTAATGCACTCATATAAGCAAAGGTATGGCTATGCGCATCATGCAAATGTACCAAGTCTATACTCAGTTGGCTACATATTTTTGTTAATTGAAAACCAATGAAAGGGTTAACAGAAAAGCCTTTCCAATAAGTAAAGTGAGGCCAATTCCGAAATAAACAATGCGCTGCTAGTTCGCTTCCCCTTCTACAAAAAATCCACTGCTGAACACCTAGTTTCTCTAACGCTTCAAATAAGTAAGCAATTTGTTGCTCGCCACCTCGCCAAGTCTGCGCAGACGAAAAATGAAGTATTCTCATATACTTAGGATTCTAAAAAGTCAGCTGTTAGATCGTTTCAGATTGAAACTGTCAACAGCAGCAGTCAACATCATAAGTCTAACTGCTGACAATGAAATGATCTGACGACTGACTTCTATTAGGCAAAAAGTGAGAATAAATTGGTCGTTTTAAGCTAGTCATTTTTTACTCTAAGGAATTCTGAAAAACTAAGCATAGCTGGGCTACGGTTCTTTT
>JALZWC010000182.1 GCA_023300255.1 Saprospiraceae bacterium
GGGTTACAGGACATCTCCCACGACTGCGTCATGAGTTACAGGACATCTCCCACGACTGCGTCATGAGTTACAGGACATCTCTCACGACTGCGTCATGAGTTACAGGACATCTCCCACGACTGCGTCATGAGTTACAGGACATCTCCCACGACTGCGTCATGGGTTACAGGACATCTCCCACGACTGCGTCATGGGTTACAGGACATCTCCCACGACTGCGTCATGGGTTACAAGGTGTCGTCCCGTTGGGACTGTTCGTGAGGGACGACATTAATTTTTGACTTCTTTGTTTTTATGGCATGACTAATGTATCGTTATCGTGTAGTAGCAGTCGAAGCTTTCTTTTCCTTTTAGTTTTATTATGCCCTCTTTTTCTGAGAGTTGTTGGTTATGTTTTTTCTTATCAGCTACCCCGTACCAAGGTTCGATACATATAAATGGAGATGCTTGATTCTTTGACCAAATCCCTAAATAGGGGAAGCCTTTAAAATCAAAAGTTAGTACTTTCTTTTTTCCTTTTTGTAGACAAACTTTATCTGATTTTAAGTTATCAAAAACTAATGCATCTTCATCGAATAGGGTCTTAGTAATTTTAAGTATTTGCTCTTTTTTTAAAATAGATTCCGTTTTGTTATTTCTAATACCATTTGTCAATCGCTGTGTACTAGCGGTTTCTTTTTTATTAAATACCAATTGATAATCAGATCGTTTTGCTCCTTTATGTATTGGGCAATTAAAAGCTGGGTGTCCACCTATAGAAAAGTAAAGCGGCGTCTTGGCAGGATTCGTTACCTTATAATAAACAATTAAATCATTTTCTTTTAAAGTATATTGAATATTCAAAAGAAAAGGAAACGGATATTGTTTTAATGTTTTTGCTGTCGCTTTCAATTCATAAGTAATAGAATAACCATCGTTCTTAATCATGGAGAATGGTAAATTCCTTGCCAATCCATGCTGCTTCATAGAATATGCCTTTTTACCAACGTAATACTGATCTTCTTTTAGTCGTCCTACAATTGGAAATAATATGGGTGCATGACGACCCCAAAATTCGGGATCTGCTTGCCAAAGATATTCTTTCTTGGATGATTTATTAAAGATACTGGTTAGCTCTGCGCCTTGATCTTTTGTAGAGATCTGAAGTATATCATTTTCTATGCTGTGCATATGGAGTGGATTCTAATTATGAATAAAGTTCGTATGAAGAATAGAGAAGTTTATCTAACTAGTTGACATTTTTAGCCCTGAAAGGGCGATATAATTGTCAACTACTTTTGGTCGTTGGATAAACTTGTCGAAGAATAAGCAAAAAAAAATCGGTATCAAAAAATTTGATACCGATTCTTTTTTAGAAATCAATTAAAAGTAGAAAGTTACTTGAAACTACACTTTTAAAATCTTAGCTGCTAAATCAGCCAAACGTGCAGAATAACCTGCTTCATTATCATACCAACTTACTACTTTCGCAAACTTGCCATCCTTTGTAACGTTAGTCATCAAAGAATCAAAAATAGAAGAGTGCTTGTTTCTAACAATATCAGAAGAGACAATTGGATCTGTTTGATATTCTAAAATACCTTTCAATGGTCCTTCTGACAATTCCTTAAACTTAGCGTTGATCTCCTCAGCAGTTGTTTTGGTCTTCAAGACCATATTCAACTCGATTAAAGATCCAGTAATCACAGGGACTCTTAATGCAATAGCGGATAATTTACCAGCTACTTTAGGAACTACCTTACCTACAGCAATAGCTGCTCCAGTAGAAGTAGGAACGATATTAAAAGCTGCTGCTCTTGCTCTTCTTAAATCACCATGAGGTGCATCTTGCATTCTTTGATCACCTGTATAAGCATGAGTCGTAGTCATTGAGCCTACTTTTAATCCCCAGTTATCATTGATCGTCTTGATGACAGGTGCTAAACAGTTAGTCGTACAAGAAGCATTAGAAAAAACATTTTTTCTTCTATCTAATGTCTCGTCATTTACGCCTAATACAATTGTCTGTACTCCTTCTCCTTTAGCAGGTGCAGAGATAATAACATCTTTAGCTCCAGCTTCTAAGTGCATGCTAGCTGCTTCCTTAGTTCTAAAGATACCTGTGCATTCCAAAACTAAATCAACGCCTAGTTTCTTCCATGGAAGTTCCGCAGGGTTGCGTATAGAAGTAGCAATAATCTTCTTTCTATTCACGATAAGTGCTTCGTCCGTAGAAGAAACAGAACCCGTAAATGGTCCTTGCGCAGAGTCATACTTTAACAAGTGAGCTAATGTCGCATTATCTGTTAAATCATTAATTGCTACTACTTTGATCCCTTTCATTTTCAAAAGGTTTCTAAAAGTAAGTCTTCCAATTCGGCCAAAGCCGTTAATTGCTACTGTCTTTGCCATATTAAATTAAACTTTAGATGATATTTATAAATTTATAAGGAAGGAATAATAATATTAGCTTTAGAAGCTTTGTTATTAAGCTCACTATCCAAATGAGCAGCAAAACCACCTACACTAGTTTCCTTGAATACCTAATTACTTAGTGTAAATTGTACAATAATTAAAAATAAAATGCAAATATATGCCTTAATGAACTATCATTTAGCGTTAAAACTTAAAGGAGCTATTTTGAATAGTTGAAAAGTGAGTGTTTTGGTTAAAAAAAACGAAATGATTGCAATAATAAAGGAAAAAAATTGACTTTTAAAGAAAAAAAAGCATACATTCGCAAACTTTTTCAATCCAACTACAGTTATAACTATTATAATTCCCACGTACTATATCTCACCAAACACCTAAAGTCAAACAAACACGTCATACTAAAGAGCGTATTTTTAGTATTGAGGTAAAAAAAATCTGATTAGCAGGTAAAATGGTTTCGCGTTAATAACCACTTAGATTAAGCCTTTATATTATATAGCAATTTTTTGTCTTGTATAACACATTAATTAACATCTAATATTTGGTGTTTTTTATGGAAAACAAAACAGATTTATATAATAAAAAAAAATGCTAAAAATCAGACAAAAATATTTGAATAAGAAGGAATATCTCCCTATTATAAGGCGTTGAATTAGAACAAATTATATTTGTAAAGTGTCTTTAATATATTTTTTATCGTCATATACTTGTTAAATTCAAATAGAAGTTGTTTAAAATGAATTGATGTATCATTTGCAAGTCATTGATTCCTAGCTACTTCCCATTTTTTATCCCTGTAACGAAAGTTGCGAAAATAAAAAAAGCGTTGTCCTAGAAACCACCTACTTACAAACAATTACAGAACAGATTCTTAAATAACGTCTTAATCTCAATAGGAAAAGACTCGTTTTTAATATACCAATTTCATTATCATGCGTGCATTAGTAATTACGAACACAATTACCAGGAGAGACGAAAAGTCCCTGGAAAAGTACTTCAACGAGATCTCTCGGTATGGCGTGCTTAGCCCAGAAGAGGAGCTTGATATGTTCAAGCGAATCAAGAATGAAGATCCAGATGCACTTCAAAAGATTGTTAATCACAATTTGAGATTTGTTGTATCTGTATCTAAGCAGTATCAGGGTCTAGGTCTATCACTTGGAGATTTAATCAATGAAGGAAATCTTGGTTTGATCAAAGCGGCTACCCGTTTCGATGAAACGAAAGGATTCAAATTTATTTCTTATGCGGTATGGTGGATTCGCCAATCTATCTTGCAAGCATTGAATGAAAAGTCTCGAAAAATTAGATTGCCGTTAAATCATCAATCTAATGTTTCTAAAATCATTGCTAAGCGTACAGAACTTCTCCAACGGATGGAAAGGGAGCCAACCATGGAGGAACTAGCGGAGGAAACAGGATTTTCTGAAGAAGTTGTAAGAAAGAGCCTTCAATCTTACAAAAAATGTCGTTCTTTAGATGCACCTGTTGACGAAGATAGTGATACGTCTTTAAGTGGTTTGATGGAAGACAAAGAAGTAGAAAGACCTGATTATGATTTAGCGTACAATGAATCTATTCACATCCAAGCTCAACAATTACTAGATATTCTTCCTCCAAGGGAAGCGTCTGTACTAAAGTTGTTTTTCGGTATCGATCGAAAATACCCAATGAATTTAGGGGAGATCAGCGAAACGATGGGCATCAGTAGAGAAAGAGTTCGCCAAATTAAAGATAGAGGCTTAGACATTCTTAGAAAAGCTTCTAAGCGTAGTTCTTTAGAATTTAGTTTAAACTAAGACACACTAAACGAATTAGCTAAGTAAACACTAAAAAAAAGCTCAATCATTTTTTGATTGAGCTTTTTTTATTTTAATACCTTATTGGTAAGGCAATTTAAATTAGGCAAAGTGAAAGAATAAATTGGACGTTTTAGGCTAGTCATTTTTTCTTCTAAGA
>JALZWC010000183.1 GCA_023300255.1 Saprospiraceae bacterium
TTTTTCTACTTTGATAGTGGTTGTAATGTCGAATGCTTTAGCCATCTTAGTTGTCCCATTGTTGCTAATACCAAGTTGAGTAGAAGTACTGTCTACTTTCTTATCCTGATCAACACAAGCACTAAAGAACAATCCATTAAAAGTAATAATAAGCAAGCCCATCATTAACAACCGATTTCGTTTTTGAGTAAGGGGATGGCCTCTCTGTTTGTTAGCATAAAATAGCCCGCATTTAAAAAATGTCCAATAAAAATTTTTCTGTTTCATGAAATTTAATTTAAGATTGTTAAGTGGTTTATTATCTTATTTAATGAGTGCTTTGATTAAGAAATATGATTATTAAAATAATGGTTATATAAGGGCAAAGAAAAGACAGTAGTAGAAAGGACAAAACCTTTCCCTTTAAGGAATGACATACCGTGCAATCCAAATATTTTATAGTATTCGTTATGGTTATTAACGACAATAATTTGTAATACTTAAATCGATTGAGGGAAGAAAATTAGCTTAATTGTTTTATACTTAGAATCGGTAAGTTCTTGGAAAATAAATCAGCTTTATTAACTAGGAATAAGTACTAGTGCTTGCCTGCTTATGATACACTCCAAAAGGATTATAGCAAAAATAGAGGATGGATAATGTATCCATCCTTACTACGATACAATCTTAAATGTTGTGTATCTAGACAAACTAGATAGCATGATGTTTCTTAATAATGAAGTTGTTTAAGGCTACTGAACGAGTGTAATCTAGAGAAGATTTCATTGTATCTAACAGCACGGAATTTTAATGTTGAGATCATCAAAAACCATACGATAAATACATAGCTCCGCCAGTGCATTAACATACATTATTTAAACAAATAATTGATATTTTAAAAAAATGGTCATATATTACAGTTCAAACAATATGAACTTGCCCCATTTTTTTACTTACCAAATGATTTTTTTTTAAACTGATCGCAGAATTAGATTTAATTCTACTTCTATAGGAAGGCAAATAATAGGATGCTATTAGAAGTGCTATTATCTGTCTTGCCTAAAGGCGAGCAGTGTATACATTATATGAGTCCTGACATAGTCAGGACTCTTTTTATTTAGGAATGATCCATCAATAAGTTACCTTTTTATACGAAGTTATTTTTCTTCCTACGAGGCATTAGCTATGGTTGCACCCATAAGTGCAAAGACATAGGCAATGCTCTAGCATCGACGTCCCGAAAGTATTCGAGATTCAACGCAGCAGAAAGGAAAAGAACAAATAAAATGTAAATTGATTATTGAATCATTCCTCTTTCGTAATAACGAAAAAACAAGTCTGTCATCTTGACAAAGATATTTTTTGTTATTGAAATTGTGTCCGCTCAATAAGTACTGGTAGGGCAGACGTAACACAACTCTCTGAGTTGTGTATGTCTAGCTTGTGCACAACTCAGAGAGTTGTGTTACAGCCGTTCCACCAGTGAGAATTGAGCGGATACTTGAAATTGTTGCAAATCATTGATTTCTAGATGCTTTAGCTTTTTTCATTTACGTAACTTAGGTTACAACAAAAACAAAAAAGAGCCTGCCTGCGTTCCTTGTAAAGCAGACTTCATCCTACAATCAAAACTTCCAACTAATTACAAAATACATTGATAATTAATATAATTACTAAACAGTAGATTATTCACATAACTAGCAGGTATCTTCGAATAGCATAGAATAACTATTCAACCTACATTTTTTTATGCAATCTAATGTCGAAGTAATGTTTATTTTGTACAAGCAGCACTGTGTTCAAAAGCTTGCTAAATAAAGCGTATCAATTTGAATAACTGGGTAATGGTTTATGAACTTAAAATAAGTCTGTGGTAGGTAGTTAATTACTAGTTTTAACTGGGGGTTATGATTCGCTTTTGCGAATGAATAAGACTTATATATGTAGTATAAAAAATATGTTCTACTATTCGGTTTATACAAATATAAGTATACTTTTTTTCATATGCAAAAAAAAATTAATCTTTATGATTTAAATAAACTATGTCATTAAAATAAAATATTCTAAATCCATTTGATACAAGCTTGTAAGCTTTCGTTTAAATTTATTAGATATTACTACCCTACTCTAAGATCTATTGCTTCATCGTTAAATATAGGTATTCTTCTATCTTATCAAATTGTATTTTTTTTTGCCCTCACTTAGAATTCGATGAAGCAGTCCATTTTAATCTAATAGTTTTAGCCGTATATACCTTCTTAATTGACTCCTGGATAAAAGGGACATATGATGCTACAAAATACTTAGAGATCCTCTTAGGAGCGTGTATGAAATAATTTCGTAACTCTCCTACTACTGTCTACCAAATTATAACAGGGTACCATATTATTTCCCATCAGGTATCCCGGTTTTGTTCTATCCTACCAAGTCGTGAATTTTAGCATATTGTAAGAGCATTATTGTTTTTCCGTCTTTAATTTCTCCAGTATAAATCATATCAAACGCAGTATCAAATTCCAGTTCCAATACTTCTATATTTTCTTGTTCTTCTGCTAAGCCACCACCTTCCCCTACTTTCATATCCTTATTATACTCTGCAATGAAAAAATATAAAATTTCGGTTACGGAACCAGGAGACATATAAGACTCAAATATTTTTCTAACCTTAGTTATTTTATAACCTGTTTCTTCTTCCGTTTCTTTTCTAATACAATCTTCCGCATTATCTTTATCCAATAATCCTGCACAAGTTTCGATTAGCATTCCATTTTCGTTTCCATTAATATAGGTTGGCAATCTAAATTGTCGTGTTAAGATGACGGTTTTCTTATCTTGATTATATAACAAAATAGTTGCTCCGTTTCCTCTATCATATGCTTCTCGGGAATGTGTTTCCCATACGCCATTTTCCTTTTGATATTCGTAAGTTATTTTTTTTAAAGTATACCAATTGTCTGATAATAATTCCGTTTCTTTTATTTTAATTTTTTCGTTCATTTTTTATTTTATTGTACCCAATAGCTAAAACAATCAAACAGTAAATGATCTTCATCTATACCCTATTACCCTGCATTGGGAATATCTTCTAATCGATAATAAATCTTCAATCCCATCTCTTTCGCCTTTGCCGTTTCTATATCTGCTCCTTTAGAAGCACCTTCAATTCGTAGAACGGCATCACATTTATGTAGAACTCGATGTGCTATTGGGTAAGAAATTTCTTCATAAGCAGCATCCCCTGGCTTTGTAGAACCTGCTAATTTTAACAACGGATGTGCAAACCATTCTCCAATAATAGGGACGTGTCCTTTTCGGAAAATAGGTAGGGCCATTATTTCCATATTATCTAGATTTTGTTGCATTTTGACTGGGTCATCATTGGTACCGCTTCGGTAAGGGCCTGAAATTAGAATAAACATTTTTAATCGTTTTAATGAAGTAATTATTCTCCAAAGAAACAGGCAATTTTATTCAAAACTATTAATATAGATTAAGAAATTTTTTTTTCAGCACACTCCGCAGAACTCCCCCCGACCCAGGGGTGATTGGTTCTGGAAATCATAAATCATAGTTCATAAATCATACATAATACATCTGCTAATTAGTCAAAATCAGACTGATATATGATTTATGATGTAAGATATATGATGTATGATTTGCATACACCGTCCAAATCTTCGTATAAAATCAA
>JALZWC010000184.1 GCA_023300255.1 Saprospiraceae bacterium
ATATGTAATTAGCTTTAAAGGTGCACAAAGTGGCTCAAAGAATTCTAACTCAGGTTCTTTTAGTTTACCTGATTTAGCAGCAGGTACTTATGATGTGACCGTTACAGATGCTAACGGTTGTAGCAAAGCTCAAACGTTTACAATAGGAAATAGTGGAGGTGACTTAGGCTTAGCAATAGAAACAACTGCAGCATCTTGCGGTACTGCTGGCTCTGCCTGGGTAACAGTAACAAGTGGTACAGGTCCATATGTAATTAGCTTTAAAGGTGCACAAAGTGGCTCAAAGAATTCTAATTCAGGTTCTTTTAGTTTACCTAATTTAGCAGCAGGTACTTATGATGTGACTGTTACAGATGCTAACGGTTGTAGCAAAGCTCAAACGTTTACAATAGGAAATAGTGGAGGTAATTTAGGCTTAGCAATAGAAACAACAGCAGCATCATGTGGTACTGCAGGCTCTGCATGGGTAACAGTAACAAGTGGTACTGGACCATATGTAATTAGCTTTAAAGGTGCACAAAGTGGCTCAAAGAATTCTAACTCAGGTTCTTTCAGTTTACCTAATTTAGCAGCAGGTACTTATGATGTGACTGTTACAGATGCTAACGGTTGTAGCAAAGCTCAAACGTTTACAATAGGAAGTTCAGGAGGTAATATAGGTTTAGTAATTGAAGAGACAGCTGCTTCATGTGCTACTGCTGGCTCTGCATGGATAACAGCTACTAATGGTACTGGTCCATATAGCGTGAGTTGGTCAGGAACATCAAGCGGCTCAAAAAATACGAATACAGGAAGTTTTGCCATCTCAAATTTAGGAGCGGGTTCTTACACAGTTGTTGTTACAGATTATAATGGCTGTGGTAAATCAGAACCTTTCACTATTGGAAGTTCTGGTGGAAATGTCTCTGTTGCAGGAGAAGTGACAAATGGTTCTTGTGGCACCTTAGGTTCTATTTGGACTACATTAGGTGGTGGACAAGCGCCGTATACTGTTTCTTGGACAGGCCCTTCATCAGGTAATGCTACTACTAATTCTTCTAATTACGGTATTAGTAATTTGGCAGCAGGTACTTATTCAGTAACTGCTAAGGATGCTCAAGGATGTTCAAAGACAAACACATTTACTGTATTAGGTGGTGCTAACAATCTTACTACTGCTATCGAAGTGACTGCAGCAAGTTGTGGACCTACAGGTAGTGCATGGATTACAGTTAGTGGTGGTACTGCTCCTTATAAAATAAGTCTTACTGGTCCAGTGGTAGGTCAGACTACTTCAAATGGTCAAGCTAATATTCCTAATTTATTAGCTGGTTCTTATACCCTAACAGCTGTAGATAATAATGGATGTACTGTTACTAAAAACTTTTCGGTATCAGGTAGTGGTGGAAATGTGCAATTAGGACTGAATGCATTATTAGCTTCTTGTGGTCAACCAGGTGGTATTAGTACACAAATTACTGGTGGAACAGGTGCTTATACTGTTAGTTGGACGGGTCCTTCTTCTGGGTCTGCAAGTACTAATGCTAGCAGTTATTCTATCCCTAATTTAGCGATCGGTACTTATACCGTTACCGTTACAGATTATTATGGTTGTACTAGTAGTAAAACGACTACTATTACCCAAGGTAATAGCTCAGTAGCAATCGGCTTACAAGCAACGAACGGAAGTTGTGGCTCAACAGGTTCAGTAGGTGTAACAATAACTGGCGGACAACCAAACTATACAGTAAGTTGGACAGGTCCAAGCTCAGGTTCAGCAGGAGCAAGTGCAGCGGGTTATACAATCTCAAATTTAGTAGCAGGTACTTATACAATAAATGTTGCGGATTATTATGGATGTAGCACAAGCAAGGCTGTAACAGTAGGCAATACAGGAAGTACAGTAGCAATCGGCTTACAAGCAACGAACGGAAGTTGTGGATCAGCAGGTTCCGTAGGCGTAACAATAACTGGCGGACAACCAAACTATACAGTAAGTTGGACGGGTCCAAGTTCAGGTTCAGCAGGAGCAACCTCAGCAGGGTACACCATTTCAAGTTTAGTGGCAGGTACTTATACAGTATCAGTTACAGATTTTTATGGATGTGGTCTAAGCAAGACTGTAACAATAGGCAATACAGGAAGTACGGTAGGAATCGGCTTACAAGCAACGAACGGAAGTTGTGGATCAGCAGGTTCAATAGGTGTAACAATAACTGGCGGACAACCAAACTATACAGTAAGTTGGACAGGTCCAAGCTCAGGTTCAGCAGGGGCAAATGCAGCAGGCTATGTCATTCCAAGTTTAGTGGCGGGTACTTATGCGGTATCAGTTACAGATGCTAAAGGATGTAGCACAAGTAAGACAGTAACAATAGGAAATACAGGTAGCAGAATAGACATCGGTTTACAAGCAACGAACGGAAGTTGTGGATCAGCAGGTTCTGTAGGTGTAACAATAACTGGTGGACAACCAAACTATACAGTAAGTTGGACAGGTCCAAGTTCAGGCTCAGCAGGTGCTACCTCAGCAGGTTATACAATTCCAAGTTTAGTGGCAGGTACTTATACTGTATCCGTTAAAGACGTTAATGGATGTGGCTTAAGTAAGACAGTAACAATAGGCAATACAGGCAGCACAGTAGGAATCGGTCTACAAGTAACGAACGGAAGTTGTGGATCAGCAGGTTCTGTAGGTGTAATAATAACAGGCGGACAACCAAACTATACAGTAAGTTGGACAGGTCCAAGTTCAGGCTCGGCAGGAGCAACCTCAGCAGGTTACACTATTCCAAGTTTAGTAGCAGGTACATATACAGTTAGCGTTTCAGATGCTAAAGGATGTAGCACCAGCAAGACTGTAACAATAGGTAACACAGGAAGTACGGTAGGCTTGTCAGTAACGGGAACAAATGGATCTTGTGGTTCTGCTGGTTCCGCAGCAGTTTCGATTACTGGTGGCACACTAAATTATACGTTAAGTTGGACAGGCCCAAGTTCTGGTTCCGCAATAGTTGCATCAGCAGGCTATACGATTCCAGGTTTAGTAGCAGGTACTTATACAATATCGGTTACAGATGCTAAAGGATGTAGCACCAGCAAGAATGTAACAATAGGTAATACAGGAAGTACGGTAGCAATCGGCTTACAAGCAACGAATGGAAGTTGTGGATCAGCAGGCTCAGTAGGTGTAACAATAGCAGGCGGACAACCAAACTATACAGTAAGTTGGACAGGCCCAAGTTCAGGTTCAGCAGGAGCAACCTCAGCAGGTTATACGATTCCAAGTTTAGTAGCAGGTACTTATACAATATCGGTTACAGATGCTAAAGGATGTAGCACCAGCAAGAATGTAACAATAGGCAATACAGGTAGTACAGTAGCAATCGGCTTACAAGCAACAAACGGAAGTTGTGGATCAGCAGGCTCAGTAGGCGTAACAATAAGTGGTGGACGACCGAACTATACAGTAAGTTGGACAGGCCCAAGTTCAGGTTCAGCAGGAGCAAGTGCAGCAGGTTACACAATTTCAAGTTTAGTAGCAGGTACCTACACGGTATCAGTTACAGATTTTAATGGATGTTCTACTAGCCAGCTTGTTACAGTAGGAGCTGGTAGTTCTACGGTAGGTTTATCAGTAACAGGAACAAATGGATCTTGTGGTTCTGCTGGTTCCGCAGCAGTTTCGATTACTGGTGGCACACTCAATTATACGTTAAGTTGGACAGGCCCAAGTTCAGGTTCCGCAATAGTTGCATCAGCAGGCTATACAATTCCAAGTTTAGTGGCGGGTACTTATACGGTTAGCGTTGTAGATGCTAATGGATGTGGTCTAAGTAAGAATGTAACTATAGGCAATACAGGAAGTACAGTAGCCATTGGCTTACAAGCAACGAACGGAAGTTGTGGATCAGCGGGTTCTGTAGGTGTAACAATAAGCGGCGGACAACCAAACTATACAGTAAGTTGGACGGGTCCAAGTTCAGGTTCAGTAATAGCAAGTGCAGCAGGTTACACAATTCCAAGTTTAGTAGCAGGTACATATACCGTTAGCGTTACAGATGCTAAAGGATGTAGCACCAGCAAGACTGTAACAATAGGTAACACAGGAAGTACAGTAGCTATTGGCTTACAAGCAACAAACGGAAGTTGTGGATCAGCAGGCTCAGTAGGCGTAACAATAAGTGGTGGACGACCGAATTATACAGTAAGTTGGACAGGACCAAGTTCAGGTTCAGCAGGAGCAAGTGCAGCAGGTTACACAATTTCAAGTTTAGTAGCAGGTACCTATACAGTATCAGTTACAGATTTTAATGGATGTTCTGCTAGTCAGCTTGTTACAGTAGGAGCTGGTAGTTCTACAGTAGGCTTAACAGTAACAGGAACAAATGGATCTTGTGGCTCGGTTGGTTCTGCAGCAGTTTCAATTACTGGTGGTACACTGAATTATACGGTAAGTTGGTCAGGCCCAAGTTCAGGTTCCGCAATAGTTGCATCAGCAAGCTATACGATTCCA
>JALZWC010000185.1 GCA_023300255.1 Saprospiraceae bacterium
AAGATAGGGCAGGTAGGTATGACGTTTATCAATGGAGGTACTAAGAATAAAGTAGACTATTTTTATGCGCCAAAATTTATGGTAAATTTTCCAGATCTAACAGAATGGGCTTTACTGAGAGATTATAACGGCGATGGTATTCAAGATATTTTTGCTTATTCCAGTATCCCAGGCGTGGCAGGGGTAGAGGTTTATACTGGATATTATAATGAGCAGAATCATATTGCTTTTCGACCTTTTCAATTTACGGTAGGTGATTTTAATATTATCTATTACCCAGGAGGGAATGGGAATAATAATTTATATGTGAGTAATGTTGATTATCCAGCTGTAGATGATATAGATGGAGATGGAGATTTGGATATTGTTACTTTTAATATATCTGGAGGAATAGTGGAATTATATACGAACCAATCTATAGAACGAGGATATGGATTGGATAGTTTAGCGTATGTATTAACAGATGATTGTTGGGGGAAATTTTTTGAAAGTGGTATCACTCTAGAAATTGATCTACCTGTAGGCGCAGATAATTGCGCAGGGCGATTTCGTTCGTCAACTAGTACGGCGAGAGGTGCTTTGCATGCAGGTTCTACCGTCACGACTTTGGATATGGATAATGATGGGGATAAAGAGGTTTTATTAGGAGATGTTTCTTTTACTAATTTAAATTTGGTCACCAATGGAGGGAGTAGGAGTCAAGCATTTATGACGGAACAAGACATTACTTTTCCTAGAAATACGACCCCTGTAGATATCCCGATTTTTCCAGCTTCTTATATATTGGATATTAATAATGATGGCTTGCGAGATTTAGTAGCGGCCCCCAATTTAGGGAATGATATAGGAGAGACTTATAAAGTAGGTTGGTACTATGCGAATATTAATACCAATGAAAATCCAGTCTTTGATTATCGCTTTAACGATCTATTGGTAGGAGATATGTTAGATTTTGGAACAGGTGCGAATCCTGTCTTTGTAGATTATAATGCAGATGGTTTACAAGATTTATTGATTGGGAATAAGACGTACTTTGTACCAGGTGGAGATAAAAATGCCCGACTATTTCTTTTTAAAAATATAGGAAGTGCTACTGTTCCCAAATTCGAGTTAGTAGACGACGATTACTTAGGCTTAAATGCCTTTAGTAACAGTGCTTGGCGATTCGCTCCTACTTTTGGCGATCTGGACAATGACGGCGATCTGGATATTTTGATCGGCGAAGAGTTTGGCGGACTGTTTTACGGAGAAAACCTAGCAGGACCTGATCAACCGTTTCAATTTGGTCCAATTCGATATGGTTATCAAGACTTAGACGTAGGACAAGTTAGTAAACCGCAGATCATAGATATAAACGAAGACGGCTTACCAGATTTAGTAATAGGAGAGCGGAGTGGCAATGTGAACTATTATGAAAATGTCGGAAGCATAGACCAAGCTATTTTTGAATTTGAACCAACTACTAAAAACTTTGGAGCTATAGACGTACGAGAAGAAGGCTTTGTGGTTGGCTATAGTGCGCCTGCTTTTGTTACTATAGGAGACGAGGTACAACTGTTTACAGGGTCTAAAAGTGGAGATATTAGACGCTACACGGATATTAAGAATAGTAGCAGTGCATTTCCAGTAATAGACAATGGTATAGGTACACTACTTAATGGAGAAGAAACTCATTTAACTTTTGCAGATATAGACGGAGATGACCTATTAGAGTTAGTTATAGGCAATATCCGAGGCGGGATCAGTTTTTATGAGACTCAGTTGCCTGCCTCTACTACTAGCACTGCTACGGATGAGTTATCGGTAGCGGCTTCTTCTATAAGTATTTTTCCGAATCCTGTACAAGATGTATTAGAAATATATAACAGCTCCAACATGCAGCCGTCATTTCTTACGATTTATAGTATGATGGGTCAAGTAGTACATACCCAAGCTTATGAAGCTAGGGTTTCTTTAGCCACATTACCTGTTGGTATGTATTTATTAAAAATAGAGACTCCACAAGGTTATATTTCTAAGAAATTGGTTAAAGAATGATGTCAAAATATACTATTGAATAACGTGAAATATTCCTTATATTATTCCTAGTTTTCAAGAAGCTAAAAAAAAATAAAAAAAAACTATCTTTTTGCTTGGAATTAGGATAAAAGCATTGTAGTTTTGCATTCGCTTTCTAAAAAAAGCAAGTTGATTTGGTAGCTCAGCTGGTAGAGCATTTGACTTTTAATCAAAGGGTCCTGGGTTCGAACCCCAGCCAGATCACTTAAGGGCTTGTAGCAATACAAGTCCTTTTTTTATGCCCCTATTATACAGCAGTTTCACTCGATACTTTTGTCTATATCTTGACAAAATTTATCAACCTCATTATTGAATCCCGGTAGCTGTCGTGGCATGAAGCTGAGGCCATTGTAGAAAGATTTTGCAATAGCCCCCCATCTATATTGAGCCAGCCAAGCTTCTCTATCTTGATCGGTTTGATCAACATTGCTGCTCAACGGTCAGTCATCTTCAAAAGGAATCTCCAATTGCTCATAAATATTGGGTTCCATATTATTGAGATTGCCTACTGAAAGTCCCAACAATCGAACAGTTTGCTCCAGGGGTAACATATTCTGAAAAAGGGTAGCTACTATGTTTCGA
>JALZWC010000186.1 GCA_023300255.1 Saprospiraceae bacterium
AAGAATTGAGTATATGAAAATTAGATTTTTTCTTCTAAGGATTCGAAAAAATCAGTGCATACCCATAGGTACGGACTTATTTTTTCGGATTCTTAGAAGAGAAAAGATTTTTTCATATACCAACTTGTTATTTGTGAACAAGTCTAATAACTAACATTTAGTGAAATTAAAACACTTGATCGTATATAAAACGTTTCTAATTTGTATTTTCTTGTTAGGTGGAATGATTCCATTAGCGTATAGTCAGTCTATCAATACGCCTGGATCAGATGATTCTGAACGTTTAATGCATTTGACCGATCAGGCGAAAAAGTGGTCTACTATAGATATAGATTCCGCTTTGTATTACGCTAAAGAAGCAGCTAGCCTAGCCTACGAAATAGGCCATAACGAAGGATTAAGAGAGAACCTGATGGTATTAGGCATGAGTTTTTCTCATGTAAAAGAATATAATAGTGCTTTAGAAGTATTTGATCGAGTTTGTTTGTTAATACAAGAGAATGAGGGGACTAATATAATAGCAGAAATTGATGTGGCTAATCAGATGGGAGATGTGTATAGGAATTTGGGGCAGTATAAGAAAGCCTTATATAGGCATCAAGAAGCAATGACATTTTCTGGGGAGTTATCAGCAGGGGAGAAAGAAAGAATATCAGCGACGCTATTCTATTTAGGGAAATTGTATAAAGCAGAAGGTAAAGATTCTTTAGCTTTAGAAACACAATTAAAATCTTTAGCTATTATAGAGAATGGAGGTTCTTCTGATAAATACTCTTTGGTCTTATTGGAACTAGGTTTATTACAAGAACGATTTGGAGATTTTGAAAAGGCTTTTTCTCGGTTCAATCAAGCTTTAGATATAGCAAAAAAGAATGGAAGTGAAAAAGAAGTAGTTTATATATTAAACATGTTAGCGGCTTCTTATGCCAAAACAAAATCAGCACACAATAGTATTAGTACTTCTGAAAGCGCTTTAAAACTAGCAAGCAGCAACAATGACTTTGCAGCGGCCTCTGAAGCCTGTGCTAATTTAGCTAACTGTTTTAAGGCATTAAAGAATTTTGAAAAGTCATTAGAGTACGAGCAGTTAGAAGACGTTTATAAAAATCAATTATTAGTATCAGAGCGAAAGCGTTTAGTTACCGTCATGCAAGCTAATTTTGATTTGACAAAAAAGGAAATAGAAAATCAATCACTTCGAGCACAAGAAAAAGTATTGAAGAGAGACTTGAAACGACAGATGTTGATGATTGCTTTCTTTTCTTTGGCCTTCTTCTTAGCAATGCTTCTAGTTTTTTTATTGTATTATTTCAATAAATCTAGGGTGAAAATTAATCAAATTTTACTAGAACAAAATACCGCCATCCAAGCACAGAAAGTAGAATTAGAAAAAACGATGGAACAATTAAAATCTACCCAAAGTCATTTAGTGCAATCTGAAAAAATGGCTTCTTTAGGTCTGCTCACTGCTGGTATTGCACATGAGATAAATAACCCCGTTAATTTTATTTATTCTGGAGTTGCAGGTTTAAAAAAAAACTTAGCAGCGATGATGGAGGTGACGGAGCAATTTGATGCGATTGAAAATAAAGAAGAGTTCGATGAAAAAAAAACAGAAATTGAAGCCTTAAAAAGGGAGATGGATTATGAAGAGGTTCAAGAAGATATTAGTGGTTTATTATTGAGTATTGAAGATGGAGCGGAAAGAACTTGTAAAATAGTGGAAAGCCTAAGAACGTTTTCTCGAATTGATGCTTCTTCTTTGAATAAATTTGATGTACATAGGAATATTGATTCTACTTTAGTTTTACTCAAGACAAGATTGGAAGATAATATTCGAGTAGAAAAAAAGTATGATCTGGATCTTCCTGAAATAGATAGTTATAGTGGTCAATTGAATCAAGTAGTGATGAACATCCTTACCAATGCAATACAAGCTATTGGCAGTAAGCAGGGAACGATTACTATTGCTACGTATTTAAAAGAAGAGACAGTGTGTATTTCTATAAAAGACACTGGAGTTGGAATGGATAATACGGCTAAAAGTCGACTGTTTGAACCTTTTTATACCACTAAAGAAATAGGGAAAGGAACAGGATTAGGATTATCTATTAGCTACGGAATTATTAAACGGCATCAGGGAGCAATCGTAGTGGATAGTGAAATAGGAACAGGAACTACCTTTATTATAGAATTACCAATTACTCAAAAAGTGGAGGAAGTAGCAATGGTTTAAACAGGGAAACTCAAGTTCAAAAACTATCTCGTCTTGAGATAGTTTGAACTCGCTGTTTGAAAGTACGAACGGGTAGGTTTGAATTTTGCCTTACTTCACTTTCTACCGAAATCTGCCGGAATTTCCCCCCAATACTTAGTCTCCCATTTTAGAATAGGATTATCAAATTGATTGTTTTTCAGCCATTCTTCGGCTCTCCTTACTAAAACATGTAGATGAGCCGTTCTGCTATTATGTGCTAATTTAGAGCGACATTTTTTAGCCTTCACCCAACCCATGGCAATCTTAGAATCTGTATAAATTGGTGTACTTTTGTTGTCTCGTTTAAACATGGCCAATGCATGTACAAGGGCTAGAAATTCTCCAATGTTATTGGTGCCGAAAGGAAATTGTTGATGAAAGAATTGAAATCCTGTTTTGGTATCCACTCCTTGGTATTCCATCTTTCCTGGATTTCCAGCACAAGCTGCATCCACACTAATACTATCCCAAACAATATCTTTTTTCTTCTCCTCTGATAAGAGGCTAATACTTGGCTTCTTATTTTGACCTATAAAGTCAGCCGCTGCACCTCCATAAGCATCTTGTGCTTCTGCTAGAGAAGAGAAAGATTTATATCTTGCATTAGGGTATCCTTTTATCTGTTGTTGACATTCTGACCAAGTATCAAATACACCTGTATCAACACCTTCCCAGACTACGTAGTATTTTTTCTTTTTTGCCACTTATTTCTTTTTAGAATAGAGAGCAGAGAATAGAGATTAGAGACGTATATATCTCGTTTAGCAAACAACGAAATTTCGTCATTATTCGAACGAAAAGAGTCTCTATTCTCTACTCTCTATTCTCGCTTCTTTTTAAATATATCTTCGTTTCACTAATCTAATAAAATTCTTCGCCTTATTAACTTTACTCTTATTGGCCCAATCAAATTCCCCTGCTACATTTTGAGCGAGATAGTTTTTTGCTTCTTCAAAAGAACCTAATTGATTGAGAGAGGTCATGGTATGCTTAAAAGCCATAGAATCTCCACGAAATAACTCATTAATAGTAAAAATTCGCTCGTTGATACCCATTGCCTTATGCAAATCAGAGATTGGTAAACTACTTAGTTTGTGAGACAATTCTTTGCCTTCCTCTTGATGAAAGAGCGCAGTATATTCCTCTGGAATAGCTTTATTTCCGTTAGGTCTAGCAGCCGTTACCTGTGGTTGAAATACAGGAGGCGGTGTTTCTGCAATTACTTCCTCTACATTAGGTCTAGCAACAGGTGGCGGGGTAATAATTCGTTCTACAGGAGGTGGGATATATTCTACTCTTTTTGGCGTAGGAGCTGGTTGACGTTCAATTGGTCGTCGCTGTGCGACTACTGGAGTGGATGCTTCAAAAGGAGTGTCGATTCTTTCTGTTTTAATAACCTTTCTGGCTACACTTGGTGTTTGATCTTCGAGACAAGCTCCATATAATACTTTAACGTAATCTCTCATTAAATCTTTTTCAATCTGCGCTACATTTTCTGGATCAAGGCTCATACTTTTGTGCAAGCGATTTATTTTATCAAGGATTAGTTGGATTTTATTTAAATTCATATTTTTATAGTTGTTTTGACAAGTTTAACTAAAATCAAAAAGTGTTGACATTCTTACCACGAACCTGTTGAGTCGCCAGACAGGATTCACAGATTAGGCTAAGGCAAAAAGTGAGAATAAATTGGTCGTTTTAAGCTAGTCATTTTTTACTCTAAAGAATTCTAAAAAACTAAGCATAGCTGGGCTACGGTTCTTTTTTCAGGACTTCTTAGAGGATGAGCTTGCAGAGCAAGTGAACCGCAAAGCGG
>JALZWC010000187.1 GCA_023300255.1 Saprospiraceae bacterium
TATAAGTATTCGTCATCGCATCATCTGAACTAGCAGAAGTACCTACTCCTTGTCTAATACCTATGGTTCCAGTCGTTTGACTTGCATTAATTATATCTTCATCCAAAGTAGCTGCACCGCTAAAAGTTTTAGTAGCAGTAACAATAGCACCACCAACTTCTAAATTCTCTGCGTTGAAATCACTAAGACCATTCGTACTACCATCCAAATTGTCTAAGAAAATAGTAGAACAACCTTCTCCAGTTCCTCCGCCAGTTGTAGTTTGCGTACATCCATCTCCCCAAGTAACCGTATAGGATCCACCTGAAGTAGCCACTCCATTGGTACCATAGAAAACATAATCCACTTGATCTATACAACCATCAAAAGTAACATCAAATTTATGCTCTGCATCTCCACTAATTTGTACATTACAAAGTGACGTAAATGTATTACCAGATTGGCTAACACAACTACCAATATTACTAATACTATAGGGTACTGGTGTTCCATTATTATAAGCCACAATCACCATTTCATCTGTACGATCTATATCCCAAACAGTCATAGTGAGGCCACAAACATCTTGACTAAAAGTATAAGTATTCGTCATCGCATCATCTGAACTAGCAGAAGTACCTACTCCTTGTCTAATACCTATGGTTCCAGTCGTTTGACTCGCATTAATTATATCTTCGTCCAAAGTAGCTGCTCCGCTAAAAGTTTTAGAAGCAGTAACGATAGCACCACCAACCTGTAAATTCTCTGCGTTAAAATCACTAAGACCATTCGTACTACCATCCAAATTGTCTAAGAAAATAGTAGAACAATCTTCTGTAGTTCCTCCACCAGTTGCAGATTGAGTACATCCATCTCCCCAAGTAACCGTATAGGATCCACCTGAATTATTTAAACCATTGAAATTATAGAAAGTATAATCTACTTTATCTATACAACCATTAAAAGTGATATCAAACTTATGGTTGGTATCACCACTAATTTGCACATCACAGTTCGAAGTAAATGTATTTCCAGATTGATTAACACAACTTCCTATATTGCTAATAGAATAAGTTACTGGCACTCCATTATTATAAGCCACAATCACCATTTCATCTGTACGATCTATATCCCAAACAGACATAGTGAGGTTACAAACATCTTCACTAAAGCTATAAGTATTCGTCATTCTATCACTTGAACTAGTAGATGTAGCGACTCCCTGTCTGATACCTATAATACCAATTGTTTGACTCGCATTAATTACATCTTCATCCAAAGTAGCTGCTCCACTAAAAGATTTAGTAGCGGTAACGATAGCATCTCCTATTTGTAGATTTGCGTTATTAAAATCACTAAGACCATTCGTACTATTATTTATACTATTTAAAGAAATAGTAGAACAGTTATCAACTATTTGGCTAGATCTAGGCAATACTTCTGGACAGTCTTCACAATCTATAATAGAAGAACAAGTATTTGTTCCTGTAGTTATAGCCGTTATTTGAACAGCTCCCGCTTCACACGAGGATTTGTCAGGACCAAGATCCACCGTTATATTATCACAATTATTACTATTACAATCGCTTATATTTGTACAATCAGTAGCAATACAACCTGTATTACAATCTGTGATCGTTACACAATAAGTACCTGGTGCAGTTACTTGAAGAGCAGAGGACGTTTGTCCGTTAGCAACGCCAGGACCAGACCAACTATATGTATTGTTACAATCTCCTGCCCCTTCTGTACAACCGTTACCCCAAGTAACAGTATAAGATCCGCCTGAACTACCCAGCGTATTAAAATTATAAAAAATGTAATCCACTTGATCTACACAACCATTAAAAGTAACATCAAACTTATGCTTGGTATCACCACTAACTTGTACATTACAGGCAGATGAAAATGTATCACCAGCTTGGGTAACACAACTACCTAAATTGGTAATAGAATAAGTAACAGGTACTCCATTATTAGTAGCAGTAATTACTAACTCATCCGTTCTATCTATATCCCAAACACTCATAGTCAGATTACAAACATCTTGGCTAAAAGTATAGGTGTTAGTCATATTGTTACTAGCGCTAGGAGCATTAGAAACGCCTTGTCTTATACCTATCGTGCCATTTGTTTGACTCGCATTAATTACATCTTCATCTACTATCGCAGTTCCATTAAACGACTTAGAGGCAGTGATTGTAGCACCGCCTATTTTTAATTCCGTATTATTAAAATCGTTTATTCCATCCGTACTTCCATCTAAAGTTGTAAGGTCAGGTGATGTACAAACATTTCCTCCAGTTCCATCAGTTCCTGCAGTATAGTTTGGTACGATAGTAACCACATCCCCATTACATAAGTCCTGATTACTTCCTAAATCTACCGAGCAATCATTAGGTGGTGGAGCAGCAAATGGATCTGGTTCTAGCTTCAAGCAAAAACCATCCATACGTAAATATCCTCCTTGTGAACTAGCAAAAACTCTTATAATAGAAGTATTTGCAGGAGCAGTTTCATTCAAAGAATATCCTTGAAGTTCCTGTGTATTACTAAAATCATAATTTATTTCTTCCGATTTGCTATCGAGAATATTTCCATTATTATCAAAAAAGATAAGGCCTACGTTATGAGTACCTGCTGGATTTGCTACCCCTGCAAAATAATTAAGCGTAAACTCATCTCCTGAAAATGCTGCAATATCTTGATAGAGTTGCCCCTCACCAGATGTTGGTAATAACCAACCATGGAAATTTCCATCCTGCGCAAATCCTGTAGAACTACCAACTATGGCATTACTTGTCTTTCCCCATCCTGAACTTCCTAATTCAAAACTTCCATTTGTTAGAAGATTATCAGCACATACATCAAAAAATGCTGCATCTTTTGATAGTTCTGTATTCAGTAAATTGGATGATTTACCAAAACAGTTAAACGCAATAAAAAGAAGGATGCAGGTAAACACTTTTGCACCAAGTACAGTCTTAAGAGAGCGTTTTAATAATAATTGGGGGTGAATTATTTTTTTAAAAGTAGATAGAACCATAATCTGCTAAGTAGTGTAGGTTTTATTTAAGAGTAGTTCCTATTTCGAACGACTAAAGTCGTTGACTAGTGTTACCCAAGTATGTAAGTTGTCTTGAGAATTGTGTGTATATTTCTCATGAGGTTCAAGATATTTTCGCAACATTTCATCCATAATATTTTCTGGATTATATGCTCTAATATCTGTATCCTCAAAATCGTTGCCTTAATAATATTTTTTCAAATGGAAGAATAGGGAATGTAAAATCAAATCAATAATATATAACTGTTTGAATTATATTTAAAAAGTCTCTTCTAAAAAAATCCTTATTCATACAATCAGAAATATTTGGCTACTAATACCAAATTTAGACTTATTGTTAGTTTTAAAGTAAGCTAATGCAGAACGCCTACACAGCACTTTGTTTACCAATAAAGTCTCTTTAATTGACAGAAAAAAAAGGAATTGTTTAGTAGGGGGTTGACTATTTATTAAAGAACCAAAAAGTACATACTCCTTAAGGATAGTCAGAATGAGCACTTATTTTCTGGTCTTTCTTTTAATGATTAATAAAGGAAAGGTTCATCTATTTTGGAGGGAAAATTGATGTGATACAACCTAAAAAGTGGTTTGTTCATAAGTAAAAAACCATCCAAACGGCGGAATTAGTTTTTTATTATAACTATAAGTATCCAAATTTTATTCCAAAAAAAAAACTTGAAATAAATTCTCTTCAACATTTCATTTGAAAAATTAATTAAATTATATTTTTTTATCATATTGTTTTTTATTTATTTCTTAGTGAAAAATATTCTATTTCTAGCTAGAGGATTTATAAATTATGTTTCCCTGTATTAGGAATGAGGAGATAATAAATGTTACAAGTTATTAATCCCTCATTCCTTAGACAACAACCAATACTTTTTTAGTAAGTACTTGAACCGCACTGCCTTAAATTACACTACCTTGGATTACACTACCTTGGATTGCACTACCTTGGATTGCACTACCTTGGATTGCACTACCTTGGATTGCACTACTAAACATTTTAAAGAACATAGAAGCGAGAGCAGACCAGTTTCGACTGTAGTCAAGCGAGCAGGGGAACAGGGATAGTTTTCGTTTAAAAGTTGACTGGGCGAACGAAAAAAAATATCTTAATATATAAGTAGTCGGCCAAAAATAACCTAACATTAAAATGGCTTATTTTCTCGCTATTTGTCTTTAAAAAAGGTCTTACGTA
>JALZWC010000188.1 GCA_023300255.1 Saprospiraceae bacterium
ACTAACGAAAAAAGCGCAAAGAATCTAATCTTTGCGCCTCTTGTTTTACTCAAAAGAGTTTTTAAATTGTTTATTATAATGGGTTAACGCCTACTGCTTTTTCTAAATAGTAATATTCGATTAGGTTTGGCAAATCATACATCATACATCATACATCATACATCATACATCATACATCATACATCCGTTAAATAAAACTAAGTGGATTTATGATGTATGATTTATGAATTAAAATTTATGATTTTTGCAATCAATCCCTAAGTCCTATCGCCGCAAATTAAGATACCCAGAAAACATACCACCAAACCCATCATCAAGCGTATAGAAATAAATACCATCCGGTAAATCTTTACCATCCCAAGTACCCGTCCAATCGTTTTGGTAGTCTCTTGCGAATAAAACCCTAGTACCTCTTCTATCAAAAACTTGCAAAACATGGTTTGGAAAACCTTCCAATCCATCAATCATGAATGCATCATTGATGCCATCCCCATTTGGAGAGAATCCTGGAAATATTTCAATGACACTACATTCCACAAATATTTTGACCCGAGCAGTATCACAACCTGTTTCATTACAAACTTGATACAAAAATAAATCTTCGGCATCACAAAATTCCGTCATTGGAATATAAGTAATCGTTCCATCTGGATTGATCGTCACCGTTCCATTAGCGGGCATCGCTGCTATTGTCACCACTATAGAATCAGAACATAAAGTATCATTGCTTAGAGGATTTAAGACGACCATCTGTGCTTGCTTTATCGTATCAATATCTGGTACGGCAATCGGTGCTTTTGAAGTATCTTCTTCTACATGAATCGTCACGTCAATAATAACACATTCCTCTGTATCATCACAGATCTCTAGACAAGCTTTTCCTGTACCTACCATCAATCCTTTGTACTGGAGACAGTTAAGAGAATCAATTGTAAATTCTACAAATTCTCCTGCTTCTTCGGGACAAGTATTCATTACACTCACTATATTTCCTGCTAATAAGGTAGTATCTGCGCAGAAAACACCTGAAGAATCTAATAGAATTGTTTCTTCAAAAGAGAGTCGCTCATCCTCTGCTACAATAGTAATTTCTGTTGTAAAGCATTCGTCATTATCATCACATACTCTAATGCAAGCTTTCTCTATACCTACTTCCAAACTAGTATAACTTATACAGTAAAGGCTGTCTAAAATTTCAAATAGCACCGCCTCGCCGCTTTCTTCTGGACAAATATTCATAATACTAATAATTGTTCCATCGAGCATACTAGTATCAATACAAAAAGTATCCGTTTGGTTTAGTCCTATCGTATCAAAAAAAGTAATGATTGGTTCGGGTAAAACAGTTACCGTCATATTAATGGTCCCACATTTTCCTACTGCATTACAAATAACGATACAAGCTTCTTCTACTCCCGCTTGATCTCCAGCATCATAGACAATACAAGTAGAACCATCTTCTACTAAAAAGGTAACAATATTACCTGATTTTTCTGGGCACAGATTATATATAGTATCAATTCCACCTGCTAATAAAGTGTCATCAATACAATAGATCCCAGTTTCATTAAAAAGGATCGTATCTGTGAAATTATCCAGTGTCTCAGGAAGACATCTAATAGTAATATTTGCTGAATCCACACAACCAGTGGAATCACTCGATAAGACAAGTGTATGCATTCCCGAAGGAAGTGCAATCCCCCCCATACCATTGGTACAAGAAGGAAGATCCGTTATAACCGATCCATTCAGACTTAATTGAAGTTTATTATTATCTGGAAATTCCAAACAATAATCGGTTCTAGAATTGTCATCACAATCCATTATATCTATGATATCATTCTGTTTTAAGATACCCTTGCAATCATCTAATGGATCAAGTTCAGGTACTGGATCTTCCACGACAACCATTGCCGTATCATTACAGATACCATTATCATGATTTAAATAAATATCATAAGTGCCTGCACTTAAAGCCAATGCTATTAAAGAAGGGTTGTTTACACAAGTAACCATTTCTGGAGCATAAGACACTCCGTCGTTCAATATAGTAATTGTAAAATCAGATATATCGGAGTCTGCTATATTTAAGCAATAGTTTAGTACGCCCCCTGAATCAACTAAAATAAATGCTCCATTGTCTATCAAAGTCGTACAAAAGGTAGAATCTTCCAGATCATACACATTGATGATTCTAATCGTAGCTTGATCTCGACAAGTTCCATTGTTATGATTTAATTCCACTTCATGCATACCTTCTGGTAAACGAATACCTGCTAACATTAAGTTCGATTCACATGGTTCTACAGCTATCGCTTGACCATTTACCGTTATTACAAAATTATCCACTTCTGTCATTGGAATATTTAAACAGAATAGATACGTATCGGACTTTTCTCCTAATTCAAAAACAGAATCTCCTATTAGGTTATTACAAGTAATAGAATCAAGCGGATCAAATTCCATAGGAGTAGTTACTAAAACAGTTGCTTCGTCCGTACAAATACCATTTGAGTGTGCAATACGAACCACGTTAGAACCAAAGCCTAGATTGATAGCAGCTAAAGCACCTCCATTATCACAAGTAATAGCGTTTAAGCTAAGGTCTATTCCATTTACTAGAATTGTAAAATTAGGCAACTCATCAATCGGGATATTTAAACAAAACGGAATAGTCGCTGTGCTATCCGCTACTTCAAATACAGCATCACTAATTAATCTACTGCAGAAATCTGCATCCTCTGGATCAAAAGGCTTGTCTACTCTAAAAGTAGCTTCATCTATACAAATACCATTTTTATAATTGACGATAATCTGATAAGTTCCTTCACTAAATATATAAGCTGCCAGTTGATTATCTTTGCTACAAACTGCTAACTGTTGAGTTGGCGTTTGACCATTAATAGTGATTTCATAATCAGGTATTGCAATTAGTGGAATATTTAAACAGATGGGAATTGTTCCCCCAACTTCCTCCAATTCTACTATAGTATTTTCAACAATCGTCGCGCAATAGGCTGGATCATATGGATCAAAAGGACAAGTAATTCGCAAAGTAGCTTCATCATTACAAATACCATTCTTATGGCTAATTGTAACCTGATAAGTCCCCTTTTCAAAAAGAAGGCCAGCCAAAGTTGGATCTTCTCTACACACTAATAATTCTTGCGTAAAAGGAGCTCCATTTACATTTATCTGAAAATCATCTATGTGTTCCAATGGTATATCTAGACAATAATAATGTTCTTCGCCATACTGCTCTAAATCCAATACTCTATCTTCTATAAGACCCGCACAATAGGTAGGATCTTCTGGTTGATAAGGCGTATAAAATTGTACCGTTGAAGAATCACTACAGATACCATTTTCATGATATAGCTCTATCTGATAAGTACCTCGCTCAAAAAGTAAAGCAGCCAGACTAGGATCATCAGCACATGGTATTATTGGTTGTATAGGCGCAAATCCATTAATTCTAATAGTAAATTTGTCTACTTCTGATATTGGAAAATTAAGGCAGTAATTTTTAGTGTCAGAATGGGTATCTAATGCTACTCTCTGATCTTGTAGTAAAGCACCACAATAGTCTACACTAGTAGGATCGTACGTACAGCTCACTCGTACATTAGCTTGATCCTGACATAGGTCTGGTTGGACAATAGTAACATCGTAATTTCCTTTAGTTAAAAAAATTGCGGCCAAAGTTGTATCTCTCCTACAGGCATGTAATCCTTGTGCTGCTCCTCCATTTACTAGTACCTCATAGTCATTATAATTTTCTAATGGAATATTTAAGCAGTAAGAATATTGCTCCGCAGGTGTATTTACAGATACGGAAATATCTTTGATATAATTACAATCTTGGTTACCATCAAATTCACAATTTACTTGCACCGTTGCAGTCGCCGTACAAGTCCCATCATTTTTGACAATATTAATAAAGTGTGTACCCATCGGTAGAAAAAAAGCAGCTAAGAGAAAATCTTTTCTACAAGCCTGAAGAATTGCTGGATCAAACCGTTGTCCATTAATATTGATCGTATATTCTCCCATATTAGTTAAAGGAATATTAATACAATATTCTATAGACTCACTACATCTAGGAACATTCAGTGTGGTATTTTCTATCAATTGATCACAAGGAAGTAATGGACAAGGGGTAGCTACTAAGGTGACAATATCTATTTCTTTTTGACAATTTAAATCTAAGTGTTTCGCTATTACACTATAATTTCCTGCATTCAAACCAGAGAAAATATTACTTTTTTGAAAAGTAATTCCTCTATCAATACTAAACTCAAACTCATTTATATTACCCCCTACTATTACCTCAATTTGGCCATTCGCATCTTTGCAAATTGGTGGAGAGATATTCGTAGATCCAGATATAAAACGAGCCGGTTCTATTGGTTGAAAATCAATAGGTGGGTGAAATGTCAGACAGGTTTGGTCTGCATTCGCTACAATTACATTGTAGATTCCAGCAGTCAAATTTTCGAAACGACTATTCAAATGAAAACTTACGCCTCCATCAATACTATAAACTAAAGGACCATGGCCGCCCGTTGCAATAATATTAAATGCTCCTCCTTCTCCACACCTTTCAGGGTGGTGGATAGCAACACCATTCAATCTTGGAGAATCTTCTGCGAACAACTGTACAAATTTAAAAGAGGATATTTCATTATTAGCATCCTTTACACTAATAATATAACTTCCTAAACCTAAACTAGAAAAGTTAGCCTCTTTAACGAACGTGGCACCTCCATCAATACTATATTGATAAGGAGGCGTACCATTTAATGGTGTGATAACAATTTGACCATCTTTTACTACACAATCTGTTGGTTGCTCAATAGAAACCTCTAAGTTTATAAAACCACTTTGACCCGATAAGGATACAGATAGCATTAACATCAACAGACACACCAATACCTTCCACAGTAAAAGATGCTTAATTGGTTTAAGCATAAATTTCATTTTTAAAACAGTATTCACACAATGAAGTTGATTAAAACGCATTCTATAATTAGTCGAAAGTGATGCATCAATTTCTTTAAAACAACTTCAATGTTAATAGCAATAATGCTAGTAACTTATCGTGGAATGTTAAAAAAGAAGGGAATAAATCAAATACCAATTTATAACATAGTAATCCTTTCATCTGAGAAATTCTAAGGATTAAGGCATAGCAGGAGCTATAGCTTTATTTTAGGGTATCTCAGATTGAAAAAAGAACAAGTCAGAATTGGGAGATTTTTTTCCTACTCCTCTATGTTATCTTAGTAAACTTAATTTCGGTAAAGGGTTAAGGCAGGCTTATCAATTAGTAATATAGTATGTACGACTAACTAATAAGTTGCCGTTAATTTATATATTAATAATAAAAATTCAATTTAGTAATAATGTATGTTGTTTACTTCAATGTTTAAGAGATATTGTGACGGCTGTCAGAAACATTAATTAGACGATTTATATACCTTTGTGAGTAATAATGAAGGATCAAATCCTATTTATTCTAAATTAAAACAAGTAGGATTCTTTCAGATAAAAGTTTAGAACACTCCTTGTTTTTATGTTAATCAATAGATTATAAATATATTTTTTATGTTATATTTTTTTGTTTTTAACTTTAGGAGGAGATTTTAAAAAAAGAATGAATTAGAAAAAGAATATTTATATTAAAAATTTATTTTATTTTAAATTTTAAATTGTGACTAATTTCCGAAGATAAGTAGGTTAACTTAATAACGATAAACAATTCATACCAATGTCAAAAAATAATGCTTGTAAAACTCCAAGATGGCGCTTATTACAGGCCCAACTAAATAACTTGGATGCAGCACAATTCAAAGCTAAAATAACAGCAGGAAACGTACAGATCGTAGATGTCCGTACTCATCAAGAATTTGAAGTCAACCATATAGAGAATGCTATCCATATTAATTATTTTGAAGAAGAGTTTTGGGAAAAAATTGAACAGTTGGATAAATCCAAAATCAGTCTAATTTATTGCCGATCTGGGAGAAGGAGCATACGAGTATGTACCTTAATGAAGAATGGTGGATTTGATGCAGACAAAATATTCAATTTGAAAGAAGGGATGATTGAGTGGATAGAGCAAGAAGGAAATTTAGTCTAAGGCAAAGAGTGAGAATAAATTGGTCGTTTTAAGCTAGTCATTTTTTACTCTAAGGAATTCTGAAAAACTAAGCATAGCTGGGCTACGGTTCTTTTT
>JALZWC010000189.1 GCA_023300255.1 Saprospiraceae bacterium
CTATGCTTAATTTTTTAGCATTCCTTAGAAGAAAAAATGTCTAGCTTAAAATGACCAATTTATTCTTACACTTTGCCTAAAAGAGCATCGCTCTGACCCTGTCTGTAGAAAAAATGTTTAATCATTGACTATGAGAAGCGTAGCTTCGGCCCTGTAAAAACAGTATTAAAATGAGTGTAAAACAAAGTAGGGGCCATTCCAACCCAATTGGTCCGATCACTTCCAGTGGTCGGATCAAGCTGGACGTCTCATCCGACCACTGGAGGTGATCGGATGAATTAATTGGCTGCACCAGAATTGTTTTACACTCTATTAAAATCACTTGCTATCATTTTGCGGTCAATGCCTCTTTAGTAAGAATATATTGTTAATCAACAGTCTGAGTCGGCAGCACAAGCTATGATGGCTCACTCAAGTAATGTAACAATATAGCAAGACAGTAAAAAAGAGTTAATAATGTAATACTATATTGTTAATTTCTCTCTCTCTCAATTTCTGATTTTTAGTGGACCTTTATTTCTAGTAAGTATCAGTCTTACTAGTTAATTATTTGGTCACCAAAGATGTATATATTTTAGAAATACATTTATATGCTGTAGATCAAGAAGTTATATAACCTAAGGAACAAGTGAAGAATAAGTTATAACAAAGGGGAGGAATTATTTTTTCTTTAATCCGTCTTAAAAAACGTAGGCATAGCAGAGCTACGCGAGGCTTTTTAGGGCGGAGTAAAGGAAAAAGAAACCTTCAACTGTTGTAAGTTATTTTTTACTCGTTCTTTAATGAAGCTCATCGTATTTGTGAGCTTAATTACTCAACAATCATTAAATCATTGAATTATGGTGGACAAACTAACAAAAAAATCGAATGGCAACAAATTAGGATGGTGCCTGTCCATTTTAATGTTGCTCTTGCCTTTGTTTTTAAGTGAAACTACTTACGCAAATAACAACTCGTTTTTAGCTGTAGAAGAAGCTAAAACAGTTTCTGGTATTATTACAGATTCAGAAGAGGGAATGCCATTAATTGGGGTCAATGTCCTTATAAAGGGTACCTCAAGAGGTACGATCACAGATTTAGATGGATACTTCTCTTTAGAGGCAGAAGACACAGATGTACTTACATTTAGCTATACTGGTTATAATGATTTTGAAGTGCTTGTTGGCAATCAAACAACAATTAATCTGGGGCTACAACAAAATATCGCCCAGCTAGATGAAGTAGTCGTAATCGGATACGGTACACAGAAAAAATCTCACTTAACAGGTTCTATTTCTAAAGTTGAAAACAGAAACTTAGATCAAATAGCAGTTTCTAGAATTGATGATGCACTAATAGGTCAAGTATCAGGAGTGAATATCCAAGCAACTTCAGCAGAAGCGGGTGCTGCGCCTACTATTACCATTAGAGGATTTGGATCAGTAAATGCTAATTCTGGACCTGCAGTAGTAGTAGATGGAATTGTTGTCTCCTCTGATTTTCTAGGAAACCTAGATATGAATGATATTGAATCATTTGAAATCTTAAAAGATGCAGCATCTGCTGCTATTTATGGTAGTGAAGGATCTAATGGGGTGATTCTGATTACTACAAAAAGTGGAGAAGCTGGAAAAACTAAATTTAGTTATGAATCTTTCATAGGTAGAAAAGATGCATTTGGAAGTGATAATTATAAGAAAAGCGTTGCAGACTGGGCGGCAAAAGAATTAGCAGAAACTGGTGAACTTTCTAATAGCACCCAATATGCACAACTACTGGTTGCAACAACTGGAATTGACAGAGATTGGCAGGAAGTTTTCTTTGATAATGGAAATATTCAAAGTCATTCTTTCTCTGCAAGAGGCGGAAGTGAAAAAACAAAATTTAGCACGTCTTTTAGATATCTACACGATCAAGGAGTTGTAATAACAGATGACTACAAGTTATATTCTGTAAAATTAAAGATGGATACTAAGGTAACGGATAGGCTAAAGTTTGGCTTGAGTGCCACTCCTTCTTATTCAAAACGAAGAGCTTTACCAACTTCTATACATAATCCTATCAGACAATCTCCATGGTTGCCTATATACCATTCAGAAGAAACACTTCAATTTATTGATAGAAATAATTATCCAGAGGTTGGGGTAGGAGATTATTTTCTAGAAAATCATTTGCTTAATTTAGATATCAATGGAGATGGTAGTACTAGTAGACCACGTACTTCAGGAGATACGAATCCTTTTGCTCAATATGTGGAAAGAGAACATTATGAGTTTAAAACCAATGTACTAGGCTCCACCTATGCAAGCTACAAAATTGCAGAAGGACTTACAGCAAAAACATCGCTTGGGATTACTTTAGAACAGCGTAAAAGAACTAGATATGATGGTACTTTACATCATGCAAGTGCAAGTAGAGCTAATTACCAATTACAAAATAGATTTCGGACTAGAGTGATTTCTGATAATACTTTATCTTATAATAGATCAGTTGGTCAGCATGAGTTTAATGTATTAGCAGGTGCAACTTTCCAAAAAAGAGTTTCTGAAGATAGTGCAGTTCGGGGTACTGGATTTACCAATGATTTACTTAAAAATTTACAAGGAGCAACTGCAATTACCGTATTTCAAGAGATCGATGTTAAACAAAATAAGATCGGTTATTTTGGTAGAATTAATTATGTTTTCGCCGATAAATATTTAGTGAATGCCTCTTATAGACGAGATGGTAGTTCGGTTTTTGGTAGAGGCTCAAAATGGGGTGATTTCCCTGCCATTTCTTTAGGTTGGAATGTGCATAAAGAAGACTTCTTAAGTGGTAACGATTTAGTAAATAGATTGAAATTCAGAGTCAGTTACGGATTGACAGGTAATGAGAATTTCAATGTAGGAGATGCTATTATCAATGCTTACCCTTATTTGGCATTACTAAACACAACCAATGCTATTGTTGACGGTGGTATTGCTGCGGGTATTGCTTCACTTAATATAGCCAATAGCGCTTTGCAGTGGGAAGCCTCAGAGGAATTTAATCCTGGAATTGATTTCGGACTTTTGAATGATAGAATAACAGGATCGATAGATTATTATAAAAGAACCAGTGACGAATTACTATTGCAAAATCCTGTTTCCTACGTTACAGGATTTGATGGTGGTATTGTGAATTTAGGAGAAGTAGAGAACTCTGGATTTGAACTTGAATTAAGAACAAGAAATATTAATACAGGGAAACTCAAATGGAACACTACTTTAATTGTCTCCACAAACGACAATGAGTTAATCAGTTTTGGTGAATCCGACGGAGCGCTATTAGAAGATGGGTTTGGTAGAAATTCCCAATGGATAAATTCTGTTGGTCACCCTATCTCTTCTTTTTATGGCTTTGTTGCAGATGAAGAATTAGGTATAGAATTTTATGACTCGCCTTTTATTCCAATTAATGGTGTATCAGAAGATGTAATTGTTAAAGATTTAAATGGAGATGGTTTAATTACGAATGACGATAAGACAATTCTTGGAGATCCTTATGCAGACGTAGTATGGAGTTTGACCAATGAAGTTGTATTTGGTAATTTTGATTTTTCAATTATGATACAAGGAAGTCAAGGTGCGGAAATAAAAAATGTTGGAGATCAATATTTTGGTACGCATTGGCAAGGTAGTACTTCTGATGTGAATGCAGTAGTTGAGGCGGGAATTATATCTCATGCTTCTTTCCTTCAACCAAGAATACATACAGACCAAATCGTTCAAAGTGCAGGCTACTTTTCATTGAGGAACATAAATGTTGGGTATTCTTTCTCCCCTAGTCAATTGGCTCAATTAGGTATAGAAAAAATAAGAGTTTATGCTACTGGTCAGAATTTGATTTACAATACCTCTGATGAGTATAATGGTTTCAATCCGGAATATATTGATACGAATAATAGTCCTAGAGCTTATGGATCTCAAAGAGCTGGTACTCCTTTATTTCGTACGGTATCATTTGGTCTGAATGTTAGTTTTTAATTTTAAAAAAGGGTCTTTGACAATTTTGCAAATGTTACAAACGTAGCTTAGACCTCTGGTCTGAGTAGCTTACTTAGACCAAAAGTCTAAGCTACATTATGCAAAAAATGTCAGTATTGCTAAATGCAAAAAAATCAATAATGAAATATACTAAATATATAATATTTGCAGTAATAGGAATCATGTTCCATTCCTGTGATACAGACGACTTTTTGAATCCATTACCAGAGTCGGCTATCGTTGTGGATGCCTTCTTTGCATCTGATGATGATGTAGTGGCTGGGATTATAGGAATCTACGATGCCGTACAAGGGGTCAATGAAAATACACAAACAAATATTACAAGAGCTAATCGAGGAATACAATTTGAATATATGTTATCCGAAATGCGTACGGATAATACTCGGACAGCAACGATAGAAGGGACAAAAGCTGATTTTCATCGATATAGAGTTAATCCCGATAATATACAATCGGAAGATATGTATCAATCTATGTACGATGTTATTTTTAGAGCAAATAATGTCCTGAATTTTATTGATGTAGCAGATGCAGGTAATCAAGCTAGCTATACTGCGGAAGCTAAGTTTTTAAGAGCTTATGCTTATTTTAAATTGGTTCGATTATTTGGCGATGTGCCTTTGGTCACAACAGTCGTTACCCCTGATCAGACGGACTTAGTTTTTACAAGAGTAGCGGTCGCACAGGTGTACGAGCAAATTGTTTCAGATTTGCAAGAAGGGATTGCCAATTTAGATAATACCTATAAATCTAGAGCATCGAAAGCAGCCGCACAAGGACTTTTGGCAAAGGTGTTTTTGACACAGCCAAGTCCTAATTATTCAGATGCGCAACAGTTATGTCAGGACATTATAAGCAGCGGAGAATTTTCTTTAGAGAGTGATTTTAATGATGTATTTTATAATGAATTGAATGACGAAATTATTTTTGCTGTTCAATATGAATTAGGAAATTCTCTAGAAAGTCAAAGTTTTTCCTCTGAATTTACTGCGACCATTCGTCAAGGTAGAGAAGATGGGCATAACATTGTTAATGACAATTTGATAGTAGAATTTCAGGCAATTGGAGGAAATAGAACGGAAACTTCCTATTGGAATGCGGGTAGATTTACGGAAGTAGCAAAGTTTTTACCGGAAGGATCAGATATTACAGCTATTCCAGCTACCTATGGTCCAAGTCCTCGGGATGCGGGTAATGACGTAATTGTTTTACGGTATGCAGATGTATTATTAATGCATGCAGAAGCTATTTTAGCAGGTCGGGGGGAAACCTCAGATGGTGCTGCAATAGATTCTTATAATGCAGTCAGACTAAGAGCAGGATTTGAAGATCGCCCTACAACACTTACTCAAAATGCATTGCTTGCGGAAAGACGTGTAGAATTGGCTTTTGAAAATCAACGTTTTTATGACTTATTGAGATTCGGAGTTGCTGATGGAGTATTAAGTGCTCATGCTGCTGAAATGGGATACTCTAGTTATAATGCTAGACAATTATTATTACCAATTCCAGCAAGAGAAATTAATTTAAGTAGAGGACTATTAAGCCAAAACCCTGGCTATTAAAAAAATAAGATTCTTTGACAATGCTTGTTGAAATGTAGCTTAGATCTCTGGTCTGAGTAGTGTGTATTCAGACTACTCAGACCAGAGGTCTAAGCTACATTTTCCTACTTGCAATATATCAAAGAACCAAAAAATAAAAATTAAAGAAAATGGAAAATAAATTTAATTTTATTAATAGGACAATCATATTGTTCTTTTGCTTGGCGATCACAGCTATTACTTTTAATAGTTGTCATGACGCTTTTGATTTTGACTTACCAGAATCAAATTCGATAGCTGATACCAATTTACCCGTTGCTAATTTTTCTTTCGCTTCTACAGCAGAGGATTTTAAAACGGTTAAATTCAATAACCTTTCTTTTGAATCTACCACTTTCGTATGGGACTTTGGAGGAGGCAATACCTCAAATGAACAAGATCCTACCTTTATATTTGAGGCAGGAGAAGGGGTCTATCCAGTAACATTAACTGCTAGTGACGGAAGGGGAGAAACAAGTGTGATAACTATACAGGTTCAGGTGGTGGAAGGCCCATTTCAGCCAATTATTCAAGAAGCAGGTTTTGAAGATAAGACCTTACCAGATGGTAGTGGGGATGGACGGGATTCTTGGAGAACAAGTATAGGCGGTGTTATTCAGATTACAGGTAGCCCAGTAACTTTTGGAGATCAAGGAGCCAAATTACCAGTTGAGCAAGATCGTGTTGGTTATCAAGAAATTGTTGTAGAACCTGAAACGAATTATGACCTAAGATTTTGGTACACTATGTTAGATGATTCATCCGACCCTTTTGTAACGGTATCTGTAGTAGGCGTAGGATCAGAACCTATTACGTCTCGGCAAGGAGCTACTGATGCAACGATCGCTTCCGTAACCGTAAACGACACATCGAATCCTGATGAATATTTAGAACAAAAATTATCTTTTAATTCTGGAGAGAATGATAAGGTTGCAATTTATTTCTTTAATGGACCTGTTGAAGCTAGATTAGATAATTTCTCTATTGAAGTTGGAGCGGAAGGTGCAGTACCTCCTTCAGCAGGATTTGATGTTGAACAAAGTGCCGATAACTTTTTATCGTATACCTTCACGAATACTTCCAAGAATGGTTCAACTTACTTATGGGATTTTGGTGATGGAAATACTTCTACAGAGGAATCTCCAACACATGTTTATGACACACCTGCTGATTACACAGTTACGCTTGAAGTTACAAGTGAAAATGGTTTGACTGGCACTCTAGACAAGGGAGTGGATATACAAGCACCAGTTACAGTTGATTGTACATGGGAGGTAGATCCAGAAGATTATCGGACGGTCCATTTTGCGGATGCTTCCATAGGTGCAGTAGAGCTATTGTGGGAATTTGGCGATGGTTTTCAATTTACAGGAATGAGTGCTTCACATACTTATCGGGATGATGGAATTTATACTGTAACCTTGACTTCTACTAGTATAACTGGTTTGACAGATTCGAAGCAATTTGATGTAACCATTTCACAGGGATTCATCGCAACGATTAGTGAAGCTAGTTTTGAAGATAATGATCCTTCAGCTGCTGCTTGTGGTTCAGGTTTAGATGGTCGGGATTGTTGGAGAAATAGTGCATTAGGAGGTACTATCCAGATTACATCAGGTCCAACAGTAACTGGTTCTCAAGCTGCTAAGTTACCTAGTGATGGTTCTCGTATCGGTTATCAACGAGTGATGGTGGAGCCTGGTAGACAGTATACTGTTACTTTTAATTATACAATGAAAACAGACCCAGCAGGAAGTTTAACTGTTTCTGTTTTGGATGGTTCTACATTAAATGATATATCGGAAGTACCTGGAGCTACAATTGTTTCAAAGACTGTAAATGATCAGACGGATGCCAATGCTTATGTTACGGAAACTTTAGTTTTCAGTTCAGGAAGTAGATCAGAGGTTGCTATCTTCTTCACTAATGAGGGTGTTGAGTGTAGATTAGACGATTTCTCAATAGATGCTGCAGAAGTTTTCGTGCCAACGGTTGCTGAACTTGGATTTGAAGATAACAGCTTAGCTGATGGAACAGGTGACGGTCGGGACTCTTGGAGAAATAGTGCATTAGGAGGTACTATCCAGATTACATCAGGTCCAGTAGTAAGTGGTTCTCAAGCTGCCAAGTTACCTAGTGATGGTTCTCGTATTGGTTATCAACTAGTTACAGTGGAGCCTAATACGCAATATACTGTTGGATTTAATTACACGATGAAAACGGACCCTGTAGGAAGTTTAACGGTGGCTATTTTAAATGGTACTCCATTGAACGATATATCTGAAGTTGCTGGAGCTACGATTAATTCCATCTCTGTAAATGATCAGACGGATGCCAATGCTTATATCTCAGAAAGTATCACTTTCAATTCAGGAAATAATACGGAGATCGCTATCTTTTTTACCAATACAGGAGTAGAGGCTAGATTAGACGACTTTTCAATAGCTGTTTCAGCAGGTTTCATGCCGATGGTTCTTCAACCTAGTTTTGAAGATAATACTTTACCTGATGGAACAGGTGACGGTCGGGATGCTTGGAGAAATGATTTAGGAGGGGTGATACAGATTACTTCAAGCCCAACGAGTACTGGATCCCAAGCGGCTAAATTACCTTCTGATGGTTCTCGTGTTGGTCTGCAACAAATAGAGGTGGAAGCTAATACGAATTATAGAGTTTCTTTTTTCTACACAATGAAAACGGATCCAGCAGGAAGTATAACGGTATCTATTTTAGATGGTTCTACGGTGACTGATTTGTCTCAAGCTCCTGCCGCTACGATTACTTCCGTTACTGTAAATGATCAGACGGATGCCAATGTTTATATTATGGAAAGTCTAGAATTTAATTCAGGAGGGAATACGGTAATATCTATTCTTTTTACCAATGAAGGTGCAGAGGCTAGATTAGACGATTTTTCAATTACTGGACTTTAATTTTATTAGATAAATAAAATTCGCAAGGTGACTATATTTTTAGTCACCTTGTGATTTTTTACCAGATTATAGTTACGAAACATGATAAAAATATAATGATCAAATACTTGTTTGAAACTAAAAAAAACGCTCCCTTCAAATTTGGACGATCTAATTTTTATTCCTTTTTAATTGCTACCATAATATTTATTGGGATTGGTTGTGGAGGAACAAGTCGCTCTCTTATCTCCTCTTCTAAAGAAGCCAAACCAGTAGAAGGAGTTGATTATTTTTTACCGAAGATTGATCTAAATAATTGGAAAGTAACCTTACCAATAGGAAAGCCAAGTGAAGTAAAACCTCCTGCAATATTAGATTATCCCAATGTACCTGTGCTAAAAGATTTTATGTATAACGATTCTACCGACGGCTCTTTGGTTTTTTATACGCATCCTGGTGCTTCCACTAGAAATTCTTCTTATTCTAGAACAGAATTAAGAGAACAAATGGTGCCTGGAAAAAATAATACTAATTGGACTTTTACTCAAGGTGGACGAATGAAAGGTACCTTATCTGTTGCAGAAGTTTCTAAAGAAAAAAATGGTAAGCCATCCAAAGTCATCATTATGCAAATACATGGACGGTTGACCAACGAACAAAGAGATTTAATAGGAGAAGATGATAATAATGCGCCGCCTGTTCTAAAAATTTATTGGGACAAGGGTGGTAGAATCCGAGTAAAAACTAAAGAATTAAAAGATATAAATGTCTCCGAAACAGAAATGCTAAAGACGAGTGCGTGGACAGATGATGATGGACATAATTTTAAAACAAATGTAGGAAACGATAAATTTACTTTAGAGGTGATTGCATCCGACGGTAAATTAGAAGTTATTTTAAACGAAGAAGAATCAGTTGTTTATGAGAATATCCATATGCAAAAATGGAGTGTCTTCGAAAATTATTTTAAAGCAGGAAATTATTTACAATCAAAATCACCAGATAGTTTTGCTAAAGTAAAATATTACGATTTAACAATAAGTCATTAAGTGAAGTAATAGGTATAAAGTATAAAGTAGTAAGTATGAAGTCGTAAGACTTAGACAAGCTAAGCTTGAAAAAAGAATAATGGTCTGCATTGTTTGACAAGTTTATCTAAAGTACAAAAGTAGTTGACACTTCTTTAACCCCAACGGGGTGACATATCCTAGCATAGGGCGCAGCCCTATGAATTGGGTAT
>JALZWC010000190.1 GCA_023300255.1 Saprospiraceae bacterium
AAATTAAGCATAGCTGGGCTACGGTTCCTTTTTTAGGATTTCTTAGAAGTAAAAAGGGCAGTTTAAAATGGCTAATTTATTCTTTCACTTTGCCTTAAAAGCAAAGTCAAATTCTGGTATACTTAATCATTCTCTAAAAGAAGTCGTTGCGATGGTCAACATAAAGGCAATGCCAAATACAAATAATCCTATAATGGAGGCTTTGTTATTAGTAGTTCGCTGAATTCCATTTTTGGCATCTTGACGAAAGTAATACCAAAGAACGACAACACAAAAAATAGCCTCAATTCCTACTGTCAGAAAAGCATTTGTAGCATAATTACCTAATCCTATCTGTTGTGTTTCTGCGTCAAAGATATGATGTGGATGACCTGAAAATAAATCTAACACAAAATGTCCAATCACCAAGGCGGAGCCTAACAAACCAATGCTAGTATTTTTAAATAGAAATTTTCGACATGTTTATCCAAACCACAAAAGTAGTTAACACTTTTTAAGTCCAAGTATCAAACTCAAGTTCAACCCATGATGTTGACCCAGACGCAAGCCAGCGTTACGTTTTGAACTTGAACTTGAACTTGAACTTGAACTTGATACTTGCGCTTGAACTTTAGTAATATGTTAGTGTCAATCAATTGGATAAACTTGTCAAATTTTCCTATTAAAAAATAATACCCACCCAGATTATTTGAAGAAGTAAATCATGGCTATAAAGCATATCAACAACCAAATTATTTAAGGTGGTGTCAAATACATCACTTGGTCCCGCTAAATAATGAAAAGTAAACCACAACAAATCTTACAGTTGTGAAGCAATTAGGAAATACAATAATGTTCTTTTAGGGATTTTTTGATGAGCCAATAAGGCCGTGGAATAGTGTCCTGCCAACATATATATTTTTTTAGTAAAAAAAAATCCGTCCAAAAAATAAGGCATCACCAAAATAATGATGATGCCTTATAAAATTCACGATATTGGTAATTTCTTCCCAATTCCTATCTAATATAATATTGCTTTACAACCAAAGGAATATCCAACTGTAGAATCGATGGTTTTGCAATATTAGTTTTAGAGATCGGCTGTTGAGCATCGTATGCTTTGATCAATTCAATAACTCGCGTATCAATCTTAGTTGATTGTCCTTCGATAACTGAAATTGCAGAGATACCACCCTTATTATTCGTATTTATTTGAACGTTTACGGTCTTACCCGTCAAGGCTGCTGCACGAGTTTCCGTTTTCAAAAAACGGTAGCTCACATATTTACTTATTTTTTTGATAAGTTTCTTTTGCTTTTTAGTGGCTTTAAAATTAGTTAATAGTGTCACCTCGCTTCCGCTAGCTGATTCTGTAATAAATTGGTTACTTGAAGTAGCATCTTGGGCTTTTAAATTATTAGCTATGCTAAAAGCAAACAAGAAAACAAAAGAGAATAGTAAATTTTTCATTCGAGTGATTATTCTTATTAAAAAAGTAATTGATTAGTATGCTCCTTTATTTAGATCAAATTATTTATAAATAATTCGTCTTTTATTTCTTTTTGAAAATTTAATTCTGTAGTTTCACTACTGATTTAGTAGCAAAAATACGAGATAGTTTTTAAATTACTATTAAAAAAGTAGTAAAAATGAAAAATAAATTCAGGTCCAATTGTTTAATAGCCTCTACCTTAGATATAATTGGAGATAAATGGTCTCTATTAATTATTAGGGATATGTTTTTAGAAAAGAAGACTTTCAAGGAGTTTTCTACAACTCCAGAAAAAATAGCTCCAGGCATTTTATCTTCCAGATTGAAGTTGCTAGAATCTTTAGAATTAATTACCAAAAGGAAATTGCCAGCAAACAAAAAAGAAAATATATACTTGCTCACTGAAAAAGGGATAGATCTGGCACCTATCATTACAGAAATAGTACTGTGGAGCGACAAAAACGTGAGAATACTAAATCCGGATATGAATTCGCTTGAGGATGTAATGTTTAATGGGGAAAAATCAAACATCACTAAAAATGCACAAGTGAAATATCGTGCGTTTGTTCAAAATATAATTGGTTGATTTGTACTAGTTTTTTTCCATCAATCCAGTATCTTTGACCGTTCTGATTAAGAAGTTGTTTAAAAGCGAAATACTACATGACCATCAATAATAATATTCAAGCTGCCATATGGATTCATCGCAGCAGGCATGTACAAGGCGATACGGACCGCGTGAAAAGCATTATTCCCGACCAATATGATTTTTATTTCAAACTATTTCTTCCTATTATTTTTGAAAATGAAGAATCGGGGCAAAGTAGAAAAGTGACCTATAAAGAGCTGTCCACCTTAGGAAGAACCCCTTTTGAGGAATCTTTTTGTCAACACAGTATTGCCAAATTCATCACTCCTTTCCTCACTTCTTCTGCCGAAGCGGAATACAAAGTCTTAGAAAAACTAATTTCGATTATAGGTATAGAAACGCCTGTCATTTTTCACGGCGTAGGGGAAGAAAATGCGCTCAAAAAATTTGCCGATCCATGGATCATTGAAGGAGAAATGTCGAAGCTTCCAGAAGTGGTGAGCGCACTCAATGGAAATACCAAAATAGAATTAGTCCATTTTCCAAATTACATTTTTCCACTAAATAAGAAATGGTGTTTAGGCAATCTGATTCCTCAGTCTGGTTTGTTTTTACTGGGTTGCAATGCCGCCATCGCTGAGAAACTGCGTAAACAAAAAACAATAGAAATGATTGAATTAACGGCAGACGCCTTGTATTATGAGTCTCCTATTCCTAGCTAAGCAGACCGCTTTATTGTCTGATGACAGATGGAACTCCCCCCAGCCCCAGGACTGTACAGTTCTTTTAAATTATAATATATTTTTTAGCTGAAAACTATTTTTTTTGATTTAGAT
>JALZWC010000191.1 GCA_023300255.1 Saprospiraceae bacterium
TGATTGTATGATTGTAAACGGGACGTACACAATCCTACAATTTTAGTCATCAAAAACTTGCCTAAACATATATAGAATTTGTTTGTTTAGCCTTTGAGATTACTTTGACAATCAAATACTTAGTTATTATGTACAAAGAGCAACAGCAAGATATATACGAAGAGACACAGCAAGAAAAAAATGCCTTCATCTTTCATCCTCACAATATTTTATTGACCCTAGTTTTAATGGGGATTACCTCTTTATTTTTTGGCTTCTCTGCCTCCTACATGTATAGTAGATATCAAACAGGGGTTCCACCAATTAGACTACCTAACCTATTCTTTTTCAATACTTTAATCTTATTAGCAAGCAGTGGAACGATGCTAATAGCGAAGCAGTCTTATAGACAAGATAATACGACTCGTTATCAATGGATGTTATTGGTAACAATAGGCTTGACTTTAATCTTTCTATTCTCCCAGATTGTCGCTTGGAAAACCTTGTTTAATCAAGAAATCTTTATTGCCTATAGTAATACGGCATCCTATGTATATTTGATTAGTGTATTGCACTTTGTCCACGTCCTTGCAGGTTTGCCTTTTCTGATACTATTCCTTCATGCAGCGATCAAAAGGATGAAAGAACCTGTTAGTGTATTAGTTTATTTTTCAGATCCAGAAAAACGATTGAAGCTTAATTTACTAACTAAATATTGGCACTATTTGGATGGATTATGGCTATATTTAGTCTTGTTTTTTTGGTTGAACTATTTTTTCCAGTGACCACTAACTTTAGGATAGTATTATAGGACGTAGGGGGCGTACATTTCCCTACGGGATGACAAGACGTGGATGTAGGGATGTTGCCCCAACTTTGTTTTACACTCTATTCATTTTAGTTTTTAACCATGAACATGTGTCTAGTTAGGCAGATAGCCTCGACAGGTTCGTGGTAAAAAATCCAAAAAATAGCGCCTAGTAATCCGACATCAAAGTATGAAAAAAACCAATGTACTAAGACTCCTAGATAAAGAAAAAATCCCTTACGAAACCTTCGAATATGATTACGACCCCGATCATTTATCCGCCAAAGCTATAGCAGAAGAAAACGGTATTGCGCTAAATCAAGTATACAAAACCTTGGTCGGTAAAGGGAATGTTACGGGTGTTCTAGTAGCCGTAATTCCTAGTGGAGGCACGCTAGACTTCAAAGCAGTCTGTAAAGCAGCAGGTAATAAAAAAATGACACTAGTAGCTGTTAAGGACCTACAAGGTCTGACAGGTTATATAAGAGGCGGATGCTCTCCAATGGCTATGAAAAAGCCCTATCCTGTTTTTTTAGATGAATCCATGATGCAGCAAGATTTGATATATGTAAATGCAGGCCAGCGAGGTTTGTTAGTAGGCATCGCACCTTTAGATTTAGTAGCAATGACGAATGCGGTAGTTGCCAAAATTAGTTTGGAATAAATGATTAAAACAATATATTGTATTGCATTTTAACTAATATTGATGATTTGACTCTTCTTGATATAAGAATAAAAAAAAAATAATTATATTGCTTCTAAATAAGAAGTAAAAAATAAAATAGAGCAAAGGGAGGTTATTTAAAAAACAACAAAATTTGGTTTATTTTTTAACAAAATGCGTCTATATTCCCTGCTCTCGTTTCTCTATTCTATTTTTAAAACTAAATTATTAAAAATCTAACCTTCTTCTTTTCTTAAAAAGAAATTCAATAAACAATGGAATTAAAAATTAATGGTCAAGTAAAACAAGTAGATGTAGAGGATAACATGCCTTTACTTTGGGTATTACGAGATGAATTGGATATGACGGGTACGAAGTATGGTTGCGGGGTATCTTCCTGTGGAGCTTGTACAGTTACGATTGATGGCGTTGCCACTAGAACTTGTACACTGCCTGCATCTGCGGCAGTTGGAAAAGAGATTAAGACGATTGAAGGTGTTGCGGAAAACGGAAATTTATCTGCTATCCAAAAAGCATGGATTCAGCACCAAGTACCTCAATGCGGTTATTGCCAATCAGGACAGATTATGGCGGCAGAAGCATTGTTAGATAATAATCCTGCGCCAACGGATGAAGATATTGATACAGCTATGACTAATATATGCCGCTGTGGTACTTATCAGCGGGTACGATCGGCTATTCATACTGCCGCTAAATGGAGAGCAGATGAAACTACTTTACCAGGATAGTTAAAGAGGTTCTTCTTACTTCAATTAATTTTAAACGAATAGAATCTGACTTCTAACGATTACATAGAAATGTTTTGAAATCAGTTTTAATAAAATAATATAAAAAATGGGTAAATGGACTCGTAGAGCATTTATAGCCGGCGGTGGTTTAGCAGGAATAGGATTGGTTGTAGGGGTCGGTGGCAATATGTATTTAAATAAAGCTATCAAAAAATATACAGGCGAAGGAATGGGGAACGGTTCTTCCATAAATGCTTGGGTGCGGATTGCTCCAGATAACACCATTACGATGGCAGTGCCACGTGCAGAAATGGGGCAGGGAGTTTATACGGCTTTGCCCATGTTATTAGCAGAGGAACTGGAAGTGGACATGAACCAAATCGAAATTGTCCATCCTCAACCAGAATCTCCTTACGCCAATACTTTTTTGTTGGATCCTAATAATCCAAGAAAAGCGTACGCTAGTTATTCTATGATGTCGAAGATAGCTTCTTTCTTACCTGTCGTTGCTACAGGAGGAAGTACTTCTGTCAAGGATTTATATGACCATTTAAGAGAAATGGGGGCAACAGCGAGAGAAGCATTAATTGTTGCTGCTGCTGAAAAATGGGGCGTTGAGACGAGTGAGTGTTATGCAGAAAGTGCGTATGTCATCAATAAAAAGACTAAAGAAAAATTGTCCTATGGTTCTTTAGCAGAGGCTGCAGCAAAAGTCGAATTGGATTTTGATCCACCTTTAAAAGAACAAAAGGACTTTAAGCTTTTAGGAAAAAGAATTCAGCGTTTAGATATTCCAGAAAAAGTAACGGGTACTGCTGCATTTGGAATTGATGCACGTCCTGCAGGAATGCTAGTAGCTGTGATTAGACATGCTTCTTATGTTGGTGGTACCGTAAATGGTGTAACTAACGAAGAAGAAGTAATGAAGAGGAGAGGGGTTAATAAAGTGGTTTTATTAGAAAATGGATTAGGTGCTGCAGTAGTAGCAGATAATACATGGCGTGCTAAAAATGCTGCTTTAGCATTAGATCTAGATGAAACAGCGAACACTTTAGAAAATGTGTCTTCTTCGGATATCTCTAAGATGTTAAAGGATATTGTCGCGGATGATAGCAAGATGGTTGGTAAGCCAGAGATGCACGGAGATGTAGCAACTGCTTTAAGCGGAGATGCTAAAGTAGTGGAGGCTAGTTATGAAGTGCCTTATTTATCTCAATGTACGATGGAACCTTTGAATTGTACTTTGGTCATCAATGGAGATAAATGTGAAGTTTGGGTAGGTCATCAAGGTGGTTCTTTAGTAAGAACGGCCATTAATGAGATTACAGGAATTCCACAAGATAATATCAAAGTTAATATTACTTATCTAGGTGGTGGATTTGGTAGAAGAGCGGAGATAGATTTTGTTAAAAAGGCAGCAATGGTTGCTAAGCAAATGGAAGGCACACCTATCCAATTAGTCTTCACTAGAGAAGAGGATATGAAGAATGGTATGTATCGTCCTGCTGTAGCTAGTGCCTTCAAAGGAACAGTTGACGCAGATGGTATGATTGATGCTTGGGATAATAAAATGGCCTTACAATCAGTTGGTTTTTCTTCGATGATGCGAATTATGCCAGCGATGGCGGAAGCACCAGAGAATGATCCTCAGTCTGCGGAAGGAGCGATTGAATTACCTTACGCTAGAAATAATGTTTCTGTTCAATTTGGAGAGTTGAATTTACCAGCTTTGCAAGTAGGAAATTGGCGGAGTGTAGGTGCTTCCCAAAATGGTTTCTTTACGGAATCATTTATGGATGAAATGGCCCATGCCGCTGGCCAAGATCCGTATGCATTTAGAAAGAAGCATATGGAAAAGAGTGATTTGCCAGATGCTAAAAGATATTTGGCGGTGCTAGATAAAGTAGCGAGTATGGCGAATTGGTCGACCCCATTAGCAGAAGGAAAATCACGAGGTATTGCTATCTTGAAATCTTTTGGATCTATCGTCGGACAAGTGGCAGAGATTACTAAATTAGGAGACAAGAAAATTAAGATTGATAAAGTATATTGTGTGATTGACTGCGGTAGAATAGTGAATCCAGATACGATCGAAGCACAAATGCAGTCAGGTATTGTTTATGGTTTATCTGCGGCCTTGTTTGGAGAAATTACTTTAACGGATGGTCAAATCGATCAACAGAATTTCCCTCAATATGAAATGGTTCGGATGAATACTTCTCCTACCGTAGAAGTTCATATTATGGAAGTAGATGAATATCCTGGTGGAGTAGGAGAGCCTGGTACACCGCCAGCAGCACCAGCTATAGCAAATGCTATCTTTGCGGCTACAGGCGATAGAGTACGTTCTTTACCTTTAATCAAGCATGGGTATACTTTTGCTTAAGCTTAGATTGTTTGATTTTTAAAATTAAAAGAGAGATACTTTACATGAAGTATCTCTCTTTTTGTTTGATAACTAGTGGTATAGATTTAATACAGATCAAGACTGTTTTGGACCTGTCTAGCCGCTTATGGTATATACATAAGTAGCCATTGGAAACGGTGTCGGTCTTCCAGACCTTTGAAAAACAGGAAAAATATTGAAATACTACAAACAGATTCGGTCTTCCAGACCTATTTAGCAAAAGCTCCAGAGGAGCGACGCTGTTTGTAGTCGAAATATGATCCAAAATGATAGAAAGGTCCAGCGGACCGACTCCGTATTAAAAATATAAAATATGTATATACCATAGATCTAGTCGCCAGATAGGCACAACGTTCACAGAGAAGACACAGAGATCACAGAGTGCTATCTATTTATATTTAAAAGTTGTTCCCTTTTAATTATTGAAAATGTCAAAAAATAAAACAACCTTTCCCGCAGATCTATTCAATTTTTATGAGTCCGAAATTTGGGGCTTTCATATCAAAGTGCCTGCGGATTTAGCTGCACCGTTTATAGAAAAAGATCGACGAATATTATTACAAGTAAATGATTTAGCAGCTTACTCCTGTGCGCTAATGCCAGATGGGAAAGGAGATTATTTCATCAACATCAATAAGGAACGTAGAAAGCAGTTAGGTTTGCAATTAGGAGATACGGTAACTGCTACTATTGAAAATGATGAAAGTAAATATGGGATGCCTATGCCTGAAGTAATGGAGGTCTTATTAGCACAAGATGAGGAAGCGAATAAATATTTTCATGAGTTGACGGCTGGGAAACAACGGAGCTTGTTACATATTATTGGTAAACCAAAAACGGAATCTACTCGACTAAGAAAAGCAATTGTTATCACGGAATATTTAAAAACGAATAGAGGGAAGCTAGATTTTAAGGAGTTACAGATCGCTTTTAAAGAGTACCAATAATACATCAGTTCTCTTTTAAACAACTTTTTAGTATATTTAATCACCAAATAGATCTATCAAAAAAATCTAAACAATGACTAAAATTTGCAAATCTTGTAAAGAAAATATTCATATCGATGCTAGTCGATGTCCCAATTGTCAATCCTTCCAGAGTTTTCTTAGAAGCCCAAATATGGCAGGCCCTTTAATGTTATTTTTTTTATTGCCTTTCCTTTGGTGGTCCTCTAAAACACTTCCAACGAATAGGATACAATTTGAAGAAAACAAGGAGTTAATAAATGTGCGCACCTTAAGTAAAGATACAATACAAGGAAGAGATCGTTCGCTCTTAAATATTCTAGTGGAAGTGGATAATAAAACTTCTCAAAAATGGACTGATGCAACTTTTGAGATTGCCTATTTATCCTCAACTGGGGAGCTATTAAATCTAGAAAAACGTAAAGACTATAATTTTATAATAGCACCTAATACAAATGGTAAATCGTCTTTGAAAGTGCCGCTATATCCAGAATATGCGAATGCGCAGATAGAAGTAAAATTGATTGATTTGCGGCAACCATGGAATTAAATAGTTATTCAGCATCCGTACCAAACTTCCTGTTGCTTAACATACTATTTAATCCTAAGAGGATGTTTTAAAAGTAGTAAGTCAAAATAAATTTAATAGCACTCTATGAAAATCTATGCTCTTTTTATTGCGTTATTCTGCCTATTTATTAGCAATGATTTGACTAGTCAAAATCTAATACCTAATGGAAGTTTTGAATTAGTTAAAAAAGAGATTGATGACCATATTAATGGTACTAGAAAAGGTTTTGATAGTAAAGTACATGCCTGGTATAGTCCCACCAATGTAAGCCCCGATATTTATTTGCCTCATCCAAATAACGCTAGTTTTCCAGAACAGTTTAGATTGCCCAATGCCAAAGATGGAAAGCATTATATTGGATTGATTGTAGATGACATGTATGGTGTTTGTAAAAATTATAGGGAGTATGTGCAAGTTAAACTAAAAGATACATTGGAAATAGGAATACCTTATGTTTTAGAGTTTTGGTTGAGTTCCGCTAGTACCCATGAATTTA
>JALZWC010000192.1 GCA_023300255.1 Saprospiraceae bacterium
TAAAAAAATAAGCATAGCTGGGCTACGGTTCCTTTTTTAGGATTTCTTAGAAGGAAAAAGGGCAGTTTAAAATGGCTAATTTATTCTTTCACTTTGCCTAAGACAGAATTAGAAACTTTATTGATACCCGATAAATTTTGAAGTGGCTAAAAATCATACATCATAGTTCATATATCATACATCATAAATCTGTAGCATTTTATTTACTATAACTAGATGGATTTATGATTTAAAATGTATGATTTATGATGTATGATTTTTCACCTCACTAAAAAGATATGGGGTGCCAATAGAAATTTCTTTACATATAGAACTAGCTAACAACTCCCCAATCTTTCAAGATCTCCTCCGTATCTTCCCCAGCAGCACGTGCGCCAAATTGTACTTCACTTGCCGTACGACTAAACTTAGGCGCAGGAGCAGGTTGCGTCATTCCATCTACATCTATATAAGCTTTTCGAGCCACATTATGAGGATGTTGCGGTGCCTCAATAAAATCTAAAACAGGCGCAAAACAAACGTCCGTACCTTCCATAATCTCACACCACTCATCTCTAGTTTTCGCTTTAAATATCTGCGCTAATTTTCCTTTCATCGTAGGCCATTCCTTTTGATTCATTTGAAAACCAAAAGTCTCTTTATCCAAGTTAGCTTTCTCCATAAGCAAGACATAGAACTGTGGTTCAATCGAACCAATAGATACATATTTGCCATCCTTTGTTTCGTAGGTATCATAAAAGTGAGCAGCAGAATCTAATATGTTTACACCCCGTTTTGGAGACCACATCCCCATCGCATGTAAGGAATTAAACATAGCCATCAAGTTAGCAGATCCTTCTGTCATTGCTGCATCTATCACCTGTCCTTTACCAGAAGTTTTGCATTCCAATAAAGCCGCTAAAATACCCATAACTAAGAACATACTTCCACCCCCATAATCGCCTACCAAATTCAAAGGTGGAACTGGATTCTCCTCCTTTCTACCCATTGCATATAAAGCACCAGATAAGGAGATATAATTGATATCATGACCAGCAGCTTTCGCCAACGGCCCTGTTTGCCCCCAACCCGTCATACGGCCATAGACTAATTTAGGATTTCTAGCTAAACATACATCAGGTCCTATCCCCAAGCGTTCCATCACCCCCGGACGAAAACCTTCAAACAGGACATCTGCCTTTTCAACTAACTGCATAAGGGTAGCGATCCCTTCCTCACTTTTCAAATTGATCGCAATAGAACGCTTACCTCTGCGACTACAGTCTGGCAACCTGTTCTTATGCTTATCTACCTTACGTTCCACAGAGATGACCTCTGCGCCCATATCTGCCAATAACATACCTGCAAATGGTCCAGGTCCTATGCCTGCCATCTCAATAATCTTAACCCCTTTTAATGGTCCCATGTTTTTTATTTTTATAATACTTTAAATAGGATATAGTAGTCAACGCCTTGTGGTCAACATATAGGCGGGATGGCTAGTCCAAAACCTGTTTGACCGGAGGGAGTTTTTTTGGACTAGAATTTTTGGTTCTTTTTTTTCAATGAAAAAAGAACGTAAATCTAGTTTCGCTATTTAATCCTGTTTAGAGTATAGTTCTTAATCATTGATTTTATAGAATAGGTCAAAAGTAATTTTTTCAACTGCAAATACTAAGAATTGAGAGATCTTTTTTTATATTTAGCTTTATTCTTAACCTGAAGAAGTCACTTCTAAAATAGATAGAGATTAATGGTCAACATCATAAATCTGTCTTCTGACAACATAGTGGTCTGACTTCTGACCTCTTAATATACAAATGAGCTTCAACATCGCCATGTTATTGCGAGAAAGCACTCGCAGAAAGCCAGATCATACCGCCTTGATAATGGATCAGCGCAAACTGTCCTACAGCCAGTTATCTACAGCCGCAGAATCTTTCACCACAGGCTTACACCAATTAGGAGTAACCAGAGGAGATCGAGTATTACTCGTCCTACCGAACGTCCCCCAATTTCCAATTTGTTTTTTCGGAGCGGCGTATCTAGGCGCAGTCAATGTACCTGTGAACGTATTATATAAGGAGGCAGAGGTAAGTTTTCGACTAAAAGATAGCGCAGCTAAAGTCATCATTGTATGGGAAGACTTCTTAGAAGCAAGTTTAAAAAGCTTTGAAAGTACCCCTAGTTGCGAGCACTTAATCGTAATTAAAACAAAAGGAGATTTCGTTCCAAATGGAAAGAATACCCACGATTTTAATACCCTAATGGCAGCTGGAAAGAATGACCTAGAAATGGTCTACACAGGAGCAGATGATCCTGCCTTGATCCTTTATACTAGTGGGACAACAGGTATTCCTAAAGGAGCGGTATTGAGTCATTTTAGTATTTTCTATCAGAGTGTATTAATCCCTTTTGATGGAAAAGGAGAAGACACGCATGATCGGGTGACGATTGCCCACTTGCCCTTTTTCCATGTATATGGCTTATTTAATGTGCTATGTGCAAGTATAGGCATGGGCGGAACGATTACCTTATTGCCAAGATTTGAACCAGGGAAAGTCTTAGAAGTAATAGAACGAGATAAAGTAACCGATTTTGCAGGTGTCCCAACGATGTATAACCGCTTGGTCTATCACCCAGAATTTAGTAATACAGATTTGAGTTCCTTATCCTTTTGTGGCTGTGGCGGCGCACCATTACCCGTCGAATTAGCAGAGGCTTGGGAAAAAGCTTTAGGGGTGAAAATCGGAGAGGGTTATGGCTTGACAGAAACAGGTTCTGGTGTCTCTACGAATGGGGTAGACCACGTAGAAGAAAAAATAGGCTCGGCAGGAAAACCGATGTGGGGCACAGAATTTAAAATCGTAGATGATGAAGGCGCTACTGTACCACAAGGAGAAAAAGGAGAAGTGATTTGTAGAAGCCCCGGTATGATGAATGGGTATTTCAATCGCCCAGAGGCCAATGCTGCGTCTTTCAATAATGGTTGGTTGAGTACGGGTGATATAGGGTATTTAGATGAAGAAGGTTACTTATTTATCGTAGATCGTAAAAAGGAAATGATTCTTAGAGGGGGCTACAATGTATTCCCTCGGCAGATTGAAGAAATCTTATATGAACATCCTGCGATACAGGAGTGTGCGGTCATCGGTATGCCTCATGATTCATTAGGGGAAGAGGTACGAGCGGTTGTTTATTTGAAAGCGGGTACTACGGCTACGGAAGAGGAAATACGGGTCTTTTGTAAGGAGAGAATGGCGGCTTATAAGTATCCGAGGATTGTGACTATTCGGGAGGAGGAGTTGCCTAAGAGTGCTACGGGTAAGATTATGAAGCGGTTGTTGAAGGGGGAGTGATTTTTTTGATGGTTGGAATTGATTGATGGTTATTGCGAGACGTTGACCATTTAACAATCTATCGATGAGATATTAATTACTACTGATTAGGATTTGTAATCCGACACCTTTTTATTGCTTGCCTCTGGCGAAGATT
>JALZWC010000193.1 GCA_023300255.1 Saprospiraceae bacterium
GTGTTTTCTACTGTGAATGATTTGGTAGAAGCACAACCATCTGTACCTGTTGCAACTACCGTATATAGTCCTCCTTGACTAACAGTTGGTTGAGGATTAGTCGTTTGAAAGTTATTAGGTCCAGTCCATTGATAGTAAGAAATATTATCATAGTTAGTTAATCTTAAAATAGTAGTACTATTTTGACAGCTAAGTGGGCTGGCTTGGATATCGAAATTAGGAGTTCCTGCTTTATTTACGGTATAGCTAGTACTAGTTGTACATCCAGCACCATTAGATATAACTAAATCATAAACGCCGGCTTCTGTAGCTTGGATTTGACCATTGTTGCTGTTAAAATTACTAGGTCCAGACCATTGGTATAAGATATTATTAGCATCTGAAATAGCACTCAAAGTAACAAAAGATTCATTACACGAAATATCTCCGCCATTGATTCTAACAGCAGGAAGATCAATGGCTGCTCCTACTTGAGCTGTAGTCGTATTAGTACAACCATTTAAAGAAGTAACTTCTAAAGTATAGATACCCGCCATCTCTGTAGTTGGATTTTTTACAGTAGAAACAAAGTTATTTGGACCTGACCATTTGTAGCTTACTTGTTCGTTGGATTCTGCTATTAATTCTATGCTAGTATTGGAACAAGTAATTACGCCACCGTATGCTTGTACGTCTGGTTGATATATTTCTGAACGGATTACTATTTGATCTTGACTTACACAGTTACTTGCATTGGTTACACTTAAATAATAGATCCCTGCTTGGTCAACCTTTGGAGTAGAAACATTAGATGTAAATCCATTAGGTCCTGTCCATTCATAAGTTAGATCTGATAAATTTGTATTTACTTTTAATTCTGCAAAAGGTGTATTACAATTGAGATCATTACCTCTGATTTGAAAAACAGGTGCTTGGTCTTGTGTTACAACGACGGTGTCTCTTGCTGTACAACCTGTACTGTTATTAGAAACAGTATATACATAAGTTCCAGAAGTTGTGATGGTTATACTATTTCCAGTAGAATTATTAAGTACTCCTCCGATCTTTGTCCATTTGTAAGAATGACCACTTCTATTAAAAGCATTGTTTGCTTCCAAAACTAGAGACCCATTTGTACAAGCGATTGTTTTGTCAGATCCCGCATCTGCAATAATTCTTTCTGCGGCTTTTACAGTCGCACTTAATTTTGCTATTTTACCGTTTCTATCTGTTACTGTTACTGCATAAGAACCACCACTTAAATCTCTTAATACTGCTACTCTAGCTCCAGTGCTCCATTTGTAAGTATATGGGCTGCTTCCATTTTCAAGGTCTAAAGTAATGCTACCATTCTTTTCCTCAAAACAAGTTTCATTTCTTACAGAAGCGGCAGCCGTAAAAGGAATGACTACTGGCGTATAATTACTCAAACAAGATGCATTAGCAATTTTATTTCTGATTAGATCACCTGGTTGTCGACCAAAACCTGCGGAGAAACTGATTCCAGGATTATCACTAGATAAAGAACAAGAGGTCGTCCATCCCGGATCAAGGTGACAGTAACTCATTATAGTACCAGAAGAAGTTGGTTCTGGTCCTTGTGTACAACCACCTTCTGGACACCAACAATTATCTATTGGGCCTGTAGGCCATAAACAACTGTGGGTATGAGGAGAGCCTAAATTGTGACCTATTTCATGCGTCACTGCATAAGCTGTCCAAGAGAAAGTAGGGTAGTTAAGGTAAGAAGTCGTTACATTAGTATAACTAACAGCAATGTCTTTATCACATAACACATCAATGTTAGCAGAACCACCATTCGGAGGCGTTCCATTCACTTTATAGTTAGATAATAAATGAGCAATATCTCCATTGAAATTACCATTTAATCTACTAGCAAAATCATTTCGAGCTTTCTTTGCAGAAGTATTTGGGTAAGGATCTGGAGTTGACCAGATCTTAATTTCAGAAATTTCTAATTCAACCTCTTCATTTTTATAAAGGATAGAAACGATATTGAATAATCCAGTAGTAAAATCACTTACTCTTGCCGAGCTGCTTCCCAAATTCTTATACAAATGATTATCACATTCAATATATACGCTAACTTTTTTATTTTGACTAGATCTAGAAGAACTAACTGGCTCCATATGAAAATCTACAGGATCTTCTGTAGAACATTCAAAAGGATTAGGTACGTTTAAATTTTGTTCTTTATAAATAACAAAGCTATCTTCTCCGCCTCTTTCATAAGGTCCTACATTATAGTTTTGACCTTGAAAAGAAAGTACACCAGTTACTTTATCTTCAAAAAAGTTTAATGCCACAAGTGCATTTGATTGACCTTTGACAGCACCACTGTAAAATACAGCAGGATTATAATCTAATGTAGATAAAGTATTGTTTTCTGCTACAGTGATTTTGAAATCTGAAGCAGTGAATGATTTTTTCTCAAGGTTAAGCGTTAACTTCGTATCGTTCTCGAAAGGAATAACTAATGTGAAGTTGTCCTTATTATTATTTCTTATTTTCGCTAATGTTTCTTTATTGATCGTAACGAATACAGCATCTTCTACGAAGTCTCCTGTGCCAATGCTTGCTTTATCTACTTTAAATAGATTTGTTATTGCAGTTGGTACGTGCGTTGCATGAGCCTGGTGAGTTGATAGAATACATAGCAATCCTATTAGGATGCTGGTGCATACCTGCTGAAACTGATTCATTGTTAGCGAATTAAGGGAGGTGTGGAAATTATGAGGGGAATACCTAAGAACGTTGTGAGGAGAAGTAGATGAAAGTACTCAGGAATTGAAAGGAGGTAAGTATTATTTACAATTCAAAGATAATACAGATCAGTGTTTATTCCTATTATATAGCTTGTCACTTTCTATTTTTTTGCAATATTATTGAAAAAATAAGCACATTTTTCATTCAAATAGCTTGTTATTTTTCTTTTAATATCATTTGTGACTAGGATAATTTTTTATTTTAAAAAATAGAGTAGTACTATATGATGATTTATAGTTTGAAAACTGTAAATTATTACTTGATTTTGTGACTAGAGCGTGGGAGAGTGCTAAAATTCCCTAAGTGTTAAGTCAACCGATATATGACTAGTTGATAAGGGAGTATTATCCATTTCCAACTTATCATAATTAGGTTGACCTAACACTAAGGAATGTGTATGGAATAAGTTCGTAATTTAGGGTAGCTTATTTTGTTCTTAGTTTTTGCTTTAATGAAGGAGAATTGTTGATACTTTGACTGA
>JALZWC010000194.1 GCA_023300255.1 Saprospiraceae bacterium
GACTTTTTTTGTTTTTTGGGAGGCTTTTACAGTACTACTTACTGCGTTACTATTTAATAATGCTTCAAATAGGCGTTTAAAATATAATTCTGAATTGTCAATTGACTCGGTAGGAATGTAGATGAAAGCATAACCTTCATTTGGGAAATCTCTTAAGTGATACATAATAGAGGTCTTTCCAACTCTTCTAGGCGCAGCCATAAAAAGGTTGCTTCCAGTATCTAATCTTCTGTAAATCAGTTTAGTAATAGCCTCTCTTTTAAAGTAATCCTTGCCGCTAACTGGTTGACCAACAATATTTCTCATGTGATTTTTATTTAACTATAAAATTATTGTCAAGTACAAAAATAGTTAACTATAAGATTATTGTCAAGTATTTGACTATGATTTTATAGTCAAACACTAAAGTAAGATACATGATACCCTGTTTTGTTTGGATAACTAGAAGAATTGCCTCTATCGATTTATTGAAAATTATAATAATCTAAATATTTAATGGCGAATCCGATATGATTGAAGCTAATAATAGTGGTAGGCGTTTTTTGATTACTGTAGATCGTTGATATATACGTGCAGTACTTTGGTGAAATTATTAACCACTAATTCACTAATATTTAAATTAATGTGTTTCAGAATTAGTGAGTTAGTGGTTACAATATTGCTGATTTTCTTATACAACTTTTACTAAAAAATCTTCTCGTTTCACAAAATGACCTAAAGCATCCAAAGATAAATTATTTTCTAATAAAACTGCCTTAAAATTATCCACATGCTTAGACTCTACAGCAACTAGCAAGCCCCCACTAGTTTGAGGATCACACAGTATATTTCGTTGATAATCAGAGATTGGCGCAATCTTATGCCCATAACTAGCATAGTTTCTCTTAGTGCCACCAGGCACACAACCTGCTGCTAAATAATAATCAATAATCGATTTATCCAATAAAGGAACTTTATCTAGCTGTACGACGGCACTTAGATCACTAGCTTCACACATTTCAGAAAGGTGTCCTAATAAACCAAAACCAGTGACATCTGTCATTGCTTTTATATAAGGCAATTGAGCGAAAATAGTTCCAATTTTATTTAATTGGACCATACTATCTCTAGCCATCGTTTGATCTGCAGGACGTAATTTCTTTTGCTTTTGGGCAGTAGATAAAATACCGACACCCAGCGGTTTTGTTAAAAATAACTGACAATCCATAGTAGCACCTCCATTCTTTTTAAGTTGCTCAATAGCTACTCGACCAGTGACCGCCAATCCAAAGATAGGTTCTGGGCTATCAATACTATGTCCACCTGCCAAAGGAATACCCGCTTCTGCACAAGCCTTTCTTGCTCCTTCAATTACTTGATTAGCTACCTCCGCTGGGATGTCATTAATCGGCCAACCCAATATAGCGATAGCCATCAATGGCGTACCTCCCATTGCATAGATATCGCTGATCGCATTGACGGAGGCAATCTTTCCAAAGTCTTCTGGATCATCTACGATAGGCATGAAAAAATCAGTGGTACTGACAAGAGCGGTGCCATCTCCTAAATCCATGACGGCAGCATCGTCTCGTTCTTCATTGCCGACTAGTAAGTTAGGAAATTGGATAGTTGCACTTTGTTTTTTTAAAATGCTGTCTAATACTTTGGGCGAAATTTTACAACCACAGCCTGCGCCATGACTGTATTCTGTGAGTTTATAGTTCATGTGTTAATTTTTTAATTGAATATTGTAGCTTAGACCTCTGGTCTGAGTAGTTCTGGACAAATGAGTAATAATGTATCTGCTAGAATTCTCAGACCAGAGGTCTAAGCTACGTCCACAATTTATAATTGATGCTTCATAAGTCGAGTAGCAATATCCGAAACCTCCTTTCCCTCGAACTGCAAACGATGAATAGTAATCGTCTCATTTTTATCCAGCATATACTGATAAGACTTATCATAATAGGCTAGTGCAATTTCAGCAGCCCCTTCAATATCATTTTGATCCAAAAGAGCTATAGCCGTTTGATAACGCTGACCGCCTAATCTTTTTTGGATTTTATCAAAGCCTGATTTTAAAGCAGCTATATTTTCTGACGTATAATCTTCAATAATATTTGTAATGCGTTCAGTTATAGGTAATTCAATATTAATTAGGGGGGCTGCTTTTAGAATCTTCCAAAATCCAGTGGGCATAAATACTTTGCCAATGCCCTTGCTTTCATTTTCAATCCAGATCCTTTTCTCCAAATCTAGGCCTTGGATATATTGGTATAGATTATTTTCAAATTGTTCTGTAGTAGGCTGCTCCGCTTGTCCAATGAAACCAAAGGCAGAGCCCATATGGTTGGCGAGTCCTTCCAAATCAATGATTTGTTCCCCTTGTTCCGCTAGTGCATGAAGAATTTTCGTCTTACCACAACCAGTTTTTCCGCCTAATACCACTAATTTTAAGGGTAGAGTAGCTAATTGATCTAAAATAAAGGTTCGGTAGGCTTTATATCCACCTTTTAATGTATGCACTTGATATCCAGCCATTCCGAGTAGCCAGCCTGTGCTACCGCTCCGTTTACCACCTCTCCAACAATGTACCGCTATGGAAGTTTGTTCGGTATCCCTTTTTACTTGTTCAATTAAGGGCCTCATTTTGGGACCCACGAATTCTAATCCTTTCAGCAAAGCTTCTTGCGGATTTTGTTGCTTAAAGATTGTCCCTACCACTACTCGTTCCTCGTCTGAAAATAAAGGCAAATTGATGGCATTAGGTATATGCCCTTTAGCGTATTCCGCTGGGGTACGTACATCAAAAAGAGGTGTATCTTTGTGAGTAGACCAGAATTGTTGTATATCTATTGAATGAACCAGATGTTTGTTTTAAAATACAGAAAAAAATTATCAGACTTGGCTTGCGCCAGTAATAGATAGAGCATAAAGGACATAATAGATTTTTTTTAACCACATAGGTACATAGGCCACATAGACTAATTTCGCTATGTGACCTATGTACCTATGTGGTTAAAATATTACGTTTAATTTTGTCCAAGTACTTGTTTAATCCGTGAAAAAAAATCTCGGTAGCCCTATCTCATGACCACAAAAGTATAAAAAATATGTTGACAGGAATCTTTATAGCCATAGCGGCCATAGCAATAGTTTTGATGACCCGCTCTATTACGGTCTTATTTCACGAATTAGGACATGCCATTCCCTCTTTATTATTTACAAAAGAAGAGGTCATTATTTGTGTAGGTTCCTACGAAAACTTAACTAAAAGTAAAGGTATAAAGTTGGGTAGATTGACTACTTTTTTCACTTTCAATATCTTTAATTGGAATTCCGGGCTCTGTTTGCATAAGGGAGTAACTACTTTCCTGCAAAACTTCTTAATCATATTAGGCGGACCATTGGCGAGTTTGCTCATTGGTTTAGGGATGATCTATGTAGTCAATAATTGGCAAGGGGGCCAATATGGAATAGCGGTAGCGTTCTTTTTAATCGTATCTGCTTTATGGGATTTTATTAGTAATATCATTCCGCATGAAAAGCCTTTGGTGACGCATAATGGGAATATTGTATATAATGATGGGTATCAGTTAAAGCGATTACTACAGCAGAACAGATTAGCAGGACATCAGCAAGAAGCATTGGGCGAATATAGACTAGGACATTATGACAAAGTCCTAAGTCTATTAAAAAGCGATGCAGTAGAGGGTTTACCAACAACAGAAATACAACGCATATACATAGAATCGTTGATGCACACCCGCCATTTAGAGGATGCAGAAGAAACATTTTATCGGTATTTCGGAGAAACAGAATTAAAAAGCCCAGATTTTAGTTTGATTGCGGAGATAAAAATGGAACAGCAGCAGTACGATAACGCGCTGGAAGCTTATGATCGAGCAGTTTACCTAGATTTTACGAACCCATTATTACATGATAAAAAAGGGCTGTGTCATACGAATCAGGCAGATTATGAAGAGGCAGTAGTCGCTTTCTCTAAGGGCATTCTTCACAATCCAGATTTTTATCAATCTATGGTAAATAGAGCCTATGCTTTTATTAAATTGGAGCGCTTGGATTTGGCGAAACGAGATTTAAATTATGCTTTGGCATTGAATCAGTCCTATCCTAAGACTTACTTTTGTTTGGGCTTGCTTTATAAAGAGTTGGGGGAGAATAAAGAAGCATTGACTCATCTGCTGAAGGCAGAGGATATGGGCTTTGAGCATCATGGTATGGATTATTATATTGCGGAGGTTAGTTAATCTACTTTTGAATTTTAAATATATTGTAGGCCTTTCTTCTTCCTTAAATTTCATGTTCCTTGCTGGCGCAAAGGCTACTGCCTTGTGCCTCCTATCAAAAAAGGCTCCGCCTTTTATTATTAAATAGATATGATAGTTCTGTACTTTTTTTGCTTAAGATTCTTAGTGAAAATTAATAGTTGAATGAATTTTTTCTAGGTTGTGTTCTATGCTAAAAAAATAAAAATTTCTCAAAAATAGCTAGCTCGTCTCTCCCTAATATATCATTATTTAGAAGTGAAAAGATACTTATAGTCCGTAGTCTTATAGTCTTCAAATTATGATATTTGTAATAAAGATATTAATGCAAAAGTCATATTCAACTGAAGAAAAATCACTCCTTATTAAAGTTGGGCAACGGATTAGGCAATTGAGACTTAAATCTGGTATGTCACAGGAGAAACTTGCATTTGCTAGTGATCTTGATAGGACATATGTTGGTTCAGTAGAAAGAGGTGAAAGAAACATTTCTGTTATAAATTTAAATAAAATTTCTGTTGCATTAAATATTGATTCCTTTGAATTATTAAAGACAGCGGAATGAAAAAATATTTAAAAAATGCATTAAAAAAGATTAAAGCAATTCAGAAATCTGACTTAACAATTTATGATGAAATAGAGATTGGTAGTAAATTATATTGGTTAACCAGTCAAGAGTTGCAAGCTATTTTGAATGATAAGTTAGTTGGACTAAATCTGATTGGACTTCCTTTAAGAACAAGATCAAAAAAAGTAAAGTCTGAAATTTGTAATGCATTAGGGTATCCAATTCCATCTTCTTTCAAAAAGACTCAACCAAGATTTTTGTGTAATACTGGGCGACACTTTCAAAGTGTCGCCCAGTATTAAATTAACTTCAACTTTAAACTTTATGCCCCTCTCTCGACCTCCTCAAATCCGCTTCATAATGCTGCGAAGCTTTATAAAATAAAAAGATAGATAAAGGTCCCGTAAAATAGATAATACAAAAAGCCCATCTTAAAGAAAGTACACCATAAGTGGGGGCAAGCCAATCGCTCAACATACCTATCACCATAGGCCCCATTCCTAAACCAATTAAATTGAGGATGAAAAATAAAATGGAAGAGGCAAAGGCTCTATTATCAGCCGATACTAAATTATGAGTAACTGCTAGGGCTGGTCCAAGATACAAAGGAGTTAATAAATTAGTGAAAAAAGTGATCATTAAGGCAAAGAGTAAGAATGAATTAGCCATTTTAACCTGCCCAGCAAGCCCGTCCGCTTTGCGGTCTGTCTAAAGCCAGATAGATTCACTTGCTCTGCAAGCTCATCCTCTAAGAAGTC